>NZ_JAVRCL010000013.1:94042-138601 GCF_034530775.1 Nostoc sp. DedSLP04
TGAATGCTACACTATTGACCCAATTGCTATGCCCTTTAAGGGTAGTAATTTCTTTCTCTGTAGCCGCATTCCAGAGTTTGACGGTTTTGTCAGCACTCGCAGAAGCGATGGTCTTGCCATTGGGGCTGAATGCTACACTATTGACCCAATTGCTATGCCCTTTAAGGGTAGTAATTTCTTTCTCTGTAGCCGCATTCCAGAGTTTGACGGTTTTGTCAGCACTCGCAGAAGCGATGGTCTTGCCATTGGGGCTGAATGCTACACTATTGACCCAATTGCTATGCCCTTTAAGGGTAGTAATTTCTTTCTCTGTAGCCGCATTCCAGAGTTTGACGGTTTTGTCAGCACTCGCAGAAGCGATGGTCTTGCCATTGGGGCTGAATGCTACGCTATAGACCCAATTGCTATGCCCTTCCAAGCGATTCTGCTCTTGTATATTGTAAATTGCTTGCCTTAGTGCGACTACTGCTTGCTGGTTAGCCGTTTGTTCTAAATTGACATCTTTTCTAAGTGTTCTACCTGAAAGTTGTCTGTTTGACTGTGTAGCTGCAATTAAAGCCTCAATATGCTTGTTAGATACTAGCGAAGATTCAGAACTTTGCGCCAGAGCAATCGCAGTTTGTTGTGCTGCTTCCTTAGCTTTGTTTTGGGCGTTCCACCATTGATAACCCGCAAAGATAGCTACTCCAGCTAACCCCATACTAAACAAGATAACAACTCGGTTTTGCCGCCGTGCTGCTGCCAACTTTTCTTGTTGACGTTCTTTCTCCTCTCGAACCAGGCGATTTCGCAGTTCTTGACTCTCCTGAATGTACTCTTGGGCTACCCCATTCAGCATTTGCCAATCACCAAATTTAGTTAAATATGCTTCTGCTACTGCTAATCTGTCATCTTGTCTGAGAAACCCTAGCTTTTTCTCATTCCTCTCCCATTCTTGGGCTTCCGCTTCAATCTGCCGCTCAATGCCTATTCCTAACTTATATTCCTCTTTCCACTCCCGTAACATTTGCCAGTGGCGGATTAAGGCTTCGTGGACAACATCTAAAATTACATCCTGGGAATCCGGTTCATCCGTCTTTGTAATTAATCGTGTATCTTTATCCGCTAACTTCTCACTCACCTGTTGCAAAAGTTCCAAAGAATGATAGGAATTAACCAACTCGCCCAAACGCACGCGCCGCCGGACATCTGTGGTTTCTCCGATTTGCGTCAATTCCAGAAAAATCCGCCGCGCCACAGTTTTTTCTGTTGGTGAAAGACTTTCGTAAACTGCATCGGCGCGTTTTTGTAGGGTTCCTTCCACCCCGCCTAAATCCTGATAAGTTTTCAAGCTGAGAACCTCATCGCCTTGATTTTTCGACTCACGCCACAATTCTGTCAGGGTATATTGCAGCAAAGGCAAACTTCCGGGGTAATCCTCAACATCATTAATTAGTTGCTGTTCTAACCTTCCCTCTATGCCTAATCCTACCCAATCAGCCGGTTTAGTAATCGCTTCTTCAATTTCCTCACGGCTTAAGTGTTCGACGTTGATGTAAGGTTTATGGATTCTGCTGGCATATTCAGGATATTCTCGCCATCTCGCCCGAAAATCCGATCGCATCCCAATGAAAATATAGAGGTTATCTGTACAATCAACTAATTCCCGCAAACAGTCAAAGAATTCTTGGCGCTGGCTGTCATCGCACATTGTAAAGCATTCTTCAAACTGGTCGATAATCAAGATGACTGGTGTGTTTAATGCTTTTAACTCCTTGCCGATGACATGGGTAAAATTACCCCTCCCCAACCCTCCCCTTGTAAAGGGGAGGGAGTTAGATTTTCCAGTTTCCCCCCTTTTTAAGGAGGGATTAAGGAAGTTAGATTTTCCGGTTTCCCCCCTTTCCAAGGGGGGATTAAGGGGGGTAATTTCACTTGTCTGTACACCGGAACTTTGCAATGTGGGATTAAGCGGGGTAAGCGAAAGATTAGGCAAAGAAAGTGCAAAAGCCTCCTGTAAACTATTAACAGGAGATTCTTTCGGCGTAAACGGTGTAATATAAGTCCAGCGATCGCTCCCTGGAATATCTTGCCCTAGCTTCAACTGGTAGAGTAACCCCGCCCGTAACAAAGATGATTTTCCACTACCAGAAGCGCCTAATACAGCAATTAGGCGATGCTTATCTCTTACCTGTTGAATCAACTCCTGAGTCAGCGCACTCCGCCCATAAAAAACCTCAGCATCTTCCTTTGTCTCGCTAAAATACGACAGAGAACGATAAGGACACTTATCCTGAAAGCTTTTTTGAGAAAACTTAGTAGTCAGCAGAATTGCCCGTGCAGAATTAGCAATTAACGGACGCTGGACTGTATTCGGCATTTGGCTGATAATGAAATCTGCCAATTTGTGGCTATTGATAATCCCATCTGCGTCATTTTCCGGGTTCAATCCTGCAAGTAACGCCTGCGTCAACAACCCCTGCGCGTGAGGAATTTCGACACCAGTTTCGTAGGAACGGGTTGCAGTAATAAAACAGTAGTCTTTATCTGTAGGAATAAATTTTAACAATTCACCGCTATAGCAGCAATCTAGCCAAACAACAACTCGTTTAGCCTGACTTCTTTGCAACTGCTCACCCAACCAACTTAAAGGTATACCATAGATTCCTGCTTCAGGTAAAACATCACTAGTAGCTAAAAATACTTCTTCTTTTCCCGCTACAGTTTTGCACCACCCATGTCCTGAAAAGAAGAATAACGCTGTTTCTGGGCTAGGGTTAGGAAGAGGAGGATTGAAAAGATTAGCTATGGCTTCTTGTAATTCTTGCACCTTTACCGCCCCAAGGCGATCGATTTTACTTTCTCCCTTCTGGTTTAAAGTTCTAGGTAAACATTGAGCGCGAAAAGGTCTATAACCGTATTGTTCTAATTGCTGGGCAATTTTCTCAGCATCTTCTGCTGCTGCTGTTAGCGGCTTTAGGGTGGTGTACTCTGGGTAATAATTAATTCCAATAACTTCAGCCGCCCATTCCGATGCCATTTTTATTACCTAACTAACCATTAGAACTTTTTTTTAAACTGTAGACACAATCTGTCCACAGTTTTAATACCTAATCCACAGCATTCTTTAGCTTCTACGGAAAATAACTAGGAAACCGTGCTAGGACTTACGCACCTCCGAGAAAAAATAAGGCTTTGCGATCGCTTCCCTACCCTGCGGGAACGCTAACAGCGAACGGTCGCAATGACGAAACTACGTTATTGTTGCGTAAGTCCTGCGTGCAATAAACTATATTAACTTCCGCAATAACAGGTATAATAAATAACGTTTTATTGTGTAAATTATTCTTTCTAGACATAAAGAATCAAAATTGAACATCAAGGTATCTGCTGTAATCATCTCATTCTAAATTATATTTATATTAGTCGTAGTGAGTTTGGTATAAAAACCTATGAAGACCAAGGCTGACAATACTATCATTGCTTTTCTATTGGCGTTTCAAGACTTAAAAACCGCCCTCAAAGAACAAGAAAAACAGAATTTAAAAGAAGTTGCAAAGCAATTAGACACCCAACCCAAAGCTTGGGAAGACTATATTAAAGGACGTTTATTAGAAATAATTACCCCTAATCCTGACTTAAATCAGTCTTATCAATTTTATAAATCTCAATTAGATAATCTAGAAGAAATTCCTTATGATTTACTTCCAACTGAAGCAGAAATTAGTAGCCTCAATACTTTTGACAAGTATCCAATAACTAGAGGCTTTAAACCCAAATATGAAGCTACAGGTTACGAAAGCCAACTCAATAATGTTGTAGTCATTGTTGGGAGTTCTTCTCAACCAGAAGAAACAGTAAAACAAGTCAAATTTTTAGAAAAATGGAAACAACTTTTATCTCAATCCAATCAATCAAATTAGTTTTGCCCTTGTGATGAGCGATTTAATCTATCCTACACTTGATTTGTTTCTATATGCTTTAAAAAGTTCTTTAAACACAACTGACGCAGAAACGCAAAAAAACAAAGTAGCTTTTTTAGAACAATTACCTTCTGATACTCAATTCTACGATCCTGACATTGAAACTGAGTATTTAGAGATTACCCACCCTCCTCAAATTAACTTTATTCCCGACAATAAAAGTTTAGAAGGATACTATTATGCTGTTAGATTAAATGATACTTATGGCTTACAAATAGATTGTTCTATTAATAATCAAACTGAAAGTCAACCAGCTAAGTCTTTTGCAATTTTAAAAACTGAAATCGAACAAAAACTAAAGAAAGAACTGAAACTAATTGGAAAAACCTGGTTGCTTTCTGGTTGGCTACCAGAAAACTCATCTCAGAGCCATGAAGATATTGCCAAAGATTGCTATTATGCTTTATTTAAAGATACTTCTTGGCAACCAGAAAAAGGTACTTTTTTAGATGGTAAAGTTTTTGAATTAGGACGATTGCAATATATAAATCAGAGCCTAAAAAACGCAACAAGTTCTCTAAATAGTAATGAATATGATGTGATTATTACTATTTACAATAATCGAGAGAGCGCAGAAAAATCTGCGGAATTTTATAAAGATTGGATGGGTTTATTTTGTTATCGAAGTAAGATTTCGTGGGCTTATTGGCAAAGTCGTTTAGTCAAAGAATCTCTGCTAAATCATTATAAACAGATTGAAGAAAATAGAAAAATTACCAATCAGAGTAATTCTCGGCAAGAAAAGCAGAATATTACAACTTCTCGCAAGATTTTAAATAATATTGATAATATTCTTCAGCAATATACAATCGACTTACTAAACCTTTCTTTCCAAAAACAAATTATTGAAATTAATTTATCTAATTATCAACTTCGCTTGGCTTTGATTCAAGAAAAAGCAGGTCAAAATAATCAGCTAGATTTTTTAGAAAAATTTAGCGCCCTAGCCAACAAAAAATATTTACCACAAATTAGTAAAGATATCGAAAATATGCAGCTTGGCTTGCAACTTTTAGAAGATACAATTAACGCTACTCGCAGTCGCATAGAAGCGGAAAAATCTGAACGAGAGCATAACTTCCAAGAGCTTGTAGCTGTTGCAGGTGCTAGTATAGCAACTATATCTCTGGTAAGAGAGCCTGCAAAAGATTGTAATAAAGATATTTTTTTTAAACAAGTTCGCTTCTTTTGCGACTACCCTTTCAGTTCCAGTTTCATAGTTGGAATTATTGTTGGTTTTGTAGTTTTGTGGCTGAGGAAACGATGGCGATCGTGAAATCATGTAATATTTTCAGTCGATTGTTTTAGCTGAGGAACTAGCACAGACAGCACCACATCAGACTCAATTACCAGTTGTTTGAATGAACTTGAAAGAAGTTATTTTTCTCCTTCGTAAGCTAGGGCTTGGTCGCCTGCTTGGGCAAATGCTTGGGCGAGTTCAACTAGCTTTTGTCGCTCTTGATCGTTAATAATACCAGTCGGAGGTGGCATCAGTTTTTCTTTGATTTGGCGTACCGTTTCGTGTCGTAATGAGAGCGCTTGATTTGGATAACTCAGCATTACTAAAGGATTTTGTTTAGCCGCGTTGTCTGGACTATGACAAACAATACAAGCGTGTTGACGTAAATTAACCTCAAATGCACGATAAGCAGCATCAACTTTAGCAACGTATGGGTTCGATGGAGAAAACAAACGGGTATATAGTGTTACATAAGGTTGTTTCTGACCATGAGCATCATCCCAAACCCAATTACCATCCCATACATGATTCACTACTGGTCTTTGTGAGTCAACCACAGCTGAACGCAGCGCCCCTTTAAGCTTTTTCTGTTCTAGAAACAGAAGTAATTCAGTACTTTGCTGGTAAGAATTCCACTTTTTCGATGAGTGCCAAAAAGGATAAGGATAAGCACCAATATCAAGCTGATTGCGGAACTGAATGGGAAGGTGAATCACAATTAAATTGTTTACTTGTTCAACCTTTGGTTCACCTTTGAACATAAAAGTAGCTAGGTAAATGCGACGCCAAACTAATGGATTAAATTCAGTTGTTTGATTATCTTTGAGATTATAATTACCGACTTTGCTTTGAGCGCCCCACAAGAAGGGTGCATTCATGGTTTCGCGGAGGGTTGTTAGTTTAGCGAGTTTGTCAGCGCATGAGTTGAAGGCAGCTAAATTTTTAGCATCAGAGACAACAGGACAAGCAGCAATAATTTCTTTACCGATTTTCTTAGCTAGTTCTATGTCCGGTGATGCTTCTTTTGCTGATACTATATTTTTGGGATTGAGTGCTTGTGTTGTAGATATCAAGAGCGCGATCGCTACTGCTATGCTCAATAACATAGATCGCGACCGAGAGTAAAATCTCCGAAGATCAGACATTGTAAAACTCTGAAACTAAATAGGATTTAAGTAAATGTAGAGACACGATATTTCGCGTCTCTATATTTTCTAAACAGTTAAAGCCTTAAATTGTGATTCTTGTACCATCAAACTTGGTGAAGGTGAAACCTGCAAATTTTTCGCGGAACGTTAGCTTTTCATCTCTGAGAATGCTAATTGCGATCGCTTCGCCAAGGGCCAACGACGCTGCTGCATCTGTGCGCCAGTGAATCCCAGCACTATCACGACCCAAGCCAATATTTGCCGCCAGTTTGTTTAATTCGCCGCCCACGGTCAGCAGTGGCCCTTGATAGGGAATCAACTTGGTGGGATCTTTGGGATCGGGTACCACCGGATTCGGAATCACATAACTTTCATCAAATAGTGCTTTCAAAATGGTGACACTGGCACCTGCGGACACCGAAGCGCCCCCTGGATAAGAAGAGTGGAATGGTGCCCCTTCAGGAAAAGCTTGCGGTAGCAAATAAGATTTGTTTTTACTAAAGAAGCGGTCTAGTACTTCTGAGTTAAAAACATCGGGGTGAATCGGATAGTTTGTTTTATTCACCTTGTTGTTGTGAACCAACCCACCATAAGCCTCTGCTCGCAGACGACGGTGAACATAGTACTTCTGCCAATAAGCCGCTCTGATTGCATGTGGAGCAACCCAAGCGATGAGAGATTGTGAATACCCTGGGCCAAATGTCGCAGTACCACCCGCTTGGGTCTTCGAGTTGTTATAAGGATTACCGGGATTGTAAGGTGAGCCAACGCCACCAGCTAGGAAGTCATTAATGACTGGCTTGGCGAGTAGAATTAGAGCAGCATTTGCATAGACGGGTGGTGGTGTGTGGGCAATCTCTGACTGGTCGCGCCCGTTGATAAAGTAGCGAGGGGTTGGGTCAAATTTAATCGTTCGACCAGGATCGCCACCATTTTGCACCAGCAACCACTCGTTATAGTTGGTTTGAAAACTGTTTTCGGGAATAGCTAGGGGAACACGGTTAAGCTGAACATAACTCTGTGTTCCTGCGGGCACAGGACGCAGTAAAAACTGGGAGACGTATGGCCCCACATCTACCCCTGGTAACGTGTAGTAAGTCGTTCCACCAGAGCCATTAACGTAAATCGCGGTGCCTCGAAATAGGAGTTCGGGTGTAACTCGTCCGTTCTGTTTAGGCCCTTTGAATGCTGACAACCGATTCAGATCCTGAACTGCTGCCAGAATCAGCGGGTTAGTTGTATTATTGCGGAACTCACTAAAGGGTATATCCTGCAACAGTTGTTGCCAAGCAACTTCGAGGAATTCAGCCGCCTGCTCTGCACTATCGAGGGTAGGTGGCACTGGAATTGTCAATTGGGTCGGATTCAGCCCACTCAAGCTAACCGCTAATGGACCGAGCGGTTGTACCAGCTTGCGTTTGCCACCCAGGATGATATTTTCATACTCATTGGGATCATCGGAGGTCAACGCATTAATAAAAGATTGATAAGCCTTCAGATCCACTTCGCCCAGCTTGTTATGGGGTAATCCTCGTGTATCCGTCGCAATTTTGTTAGCATACTTCGCCTCATCTCCATTGGTGGGATGAGGAGGGATAGGAACTTCCGAATTAACCTTGGCTGCTCTTGTACGTACTTGAAAAGCTCTATTACGAAAGTTGCTATAGTTAAACGTTGCAGGAGTAAACGTTGCAGGAGGTCTTTGGGCCTGGACAACATTTCCTCCTTTCTTCAAGGAAAGAGATGAGCTGAAAACCCCTGCCACAACACTAGCTGCACTAAACAAACCGGCGCGACCGAGAAATGAGCGTCTGCTGGCGTGACTACCAAAGAAACGTTTGCTAGCTACACGGGGTTGTTTCAGTTTATCTATTTCGCTATTAGCCTGAGTATCTTGTTCGGAACCTTGATGAGAATTTGGATCTACTTGCATGAGATGTTCTCCACTAGAAAAAATAATCCCAAAATTTAGTCATAAGTGAATACATGAGCATCTGAAAACTAGAACAACTAGCCACACACAAAATGCCCACTCCCAGAGAAACAGGGAAATTGAATCTGATTTGGGATGATATCTGGGGTTACTTTACTGGTAATGGAAGGTAACTTGCATAAGAGTGATATCAAGTTCGGTTAAACACTTAATAATATCTGTAGGTTACGGTTGATTGAAGAACCTAGAATCTAATGCGAATAGCATCTCCTAGAGAAAGGGCTTCTCGCAGTCAAACCCAACATTTGATCCTTGTTTAGGTTGGGTTTGACTGCCGTTAAACCCAACCTAAATTGATAGATTTTATTAGAAGTAATCATCCAAACTTGATATGATTCTCCTGACAGTCATACCAGCACTGAATGCCGATATTATGCCTTCATTGCATGGCTGTTATACTTTTGTAGTTGTAATCAGTCCGATCGGATGTTGCCGGATTAAAGCACAGCTAAAACCACGGCTTGCTTCCAGTCAAGCTATGTAGTACTGTAAATTTATCGATTTACCGTATTTTATAGATGTTAAATCAGACTTTCTCACAATCGGTGATAAAAATCAAGAGGTTTTTACAATAAACTTAGTAAGAGCGGGAAACCCTAGAGTAACAGCACACAGTGTTGTATTTTCTGCTTGAGACTGTGGATAAAACGCAACGCGGTGGGTTTTGATCGAGTATCAACAAAGGTGGTTGTTGTTGAAAGGTTGAGTTGAGAGAACTACGAGTAGGCGTAGCCCGTCATAGACATCGCTTCCAGACAACATCCCATCAAAGCGGATTTAGCTTTTATTGGACTGGGCAATTAAGCCCAACTCTGCATAAATTGGATGCACTATTTTTCTTATTTGGGGCAGTTGTCTACTAAAAAAATATGCTCCTAAAATGCAACAAACACCGCCAAATAATAAAGAATTATTAACACCAAAGTAACCTGTTAATGCTCCAAAAAATAAATTACCAAAAGGTAGTATTCCTAAAAAACCAGTTGTAAATATACTAGTTACTCTACCTCTTTTGTCTTCATCAGGAAGAATTGATTGTACAAAGTTATTGATTGAAGCCAAGGTGAGAGTATTATTCATACCGATGATAAACATGAATAATAGACAAATCTCCAAATTGTTTGAGCGAGAAAAAACTGTTAAACCTAAACCTAAAAGTGCAGCAGATATTGCTATAATTTTTCCCAGTCCCATAACATTTTTTCTAGAAATGAGATAAATACCTGAAACTATGGAGCCAAAAGCCGAAGCTGTCATCAGAAAGCCCATAGTTTCAGCGTTTCCCTTTAGTACTTCTTGAGCAAAAATTGGCACTAGATTTACATGAGTCATTCCCATAAAACAAATAATAAATTGTAATATTAATAAATATCTAATCGGCAGAAATTCGTATGCGTAAACAAACCCTTCTTTAAGGTTTTTCCATATTTTTGCTTTTTGAGCAAAGGAATTATTGATAACTGGGTTAACTTTGATAGTTAAGATTGCAGATACAAATGGTAGATAGCTGATACTATCTACTAAAAAGCAGGAAGCTGCACCAGACCTAGCAATCAGTAAACCCCCAATCATCGGGCTAACAAACTTCGCTGTATTAATCAAGAATGAATGGAAAGCCATTGCACTATAAGTATCTGATTTCTTATCCAGAAGTCTGGGAATAATTACCTGACGTGCTGGTAAATCGAAAGCTTTTACCGTTCCCTGAAGCGTGCCAATGACAATAATCCATGCAACATTGATGTTATCGCTAAGAGTTAAAAAGGTTAAGGTAGAAGATAGCAGAATAGATACTAGCTGAGTAGTTAATAAAACATATCGTAAGTTCCAGCGATCTAGCAATACTCCTACCAATGGTGTAATAATTAAGCCCATAGCTTGATTTGTAAATCCAGCTACACCCACTAATACAGCCGAATTAGTTAGCTGATAAACTAGCCATACCAAAGCAATTTGAGTCATCCAAGACCCAAAAAAAGATAAACTTTGTCCAATAACGAAACAAGAAAAGTTTACAGATTTAAGCGCAGGTGGAATTTCAAAAAAAAACTTTGGTTTGTGTTTTTGGACTTTTACTCTATTACTTGGTATCATCAGTTTTTCCTTCTTTGCAAATTATTCCAACCCTGTTTAATATTTTCATCTTTTGTTCGTTGTTAAAACTTACGCATAAGAGATCCATTCGCCCCTTTTTTATCCTCTTTTGTCATTTTTTTAGAATGCAATAACCCAAAACTTTATCGAGTTTTGGTTTCTACTTTTTGTCTACAATTTTTAGTTTATGTTAAAAAATAAAGCTTCAAAGTTTGATTCAACCTAAATCTCAGAATCTAGATTCGATTATTGTTTTTTGAGAGTAGCAAACCAGGATTAAGGAGGGATAGACGTTTCTAGTTGTTAGGTTGTGTTGCCTTTCGTGCGCTTTGCGTTCACTCTATTCATAGTGTTTTTTCCTTTAACCTATTACCTTTGGATTAAAATAATTTGCACGGATGAGGACATTGGTAAAAACGTTGAAATCCAATGTCTCTACTAATTTTTTTGATGAAGTTTTAGCAGCCTTGCATATCACCAGCCTTGAAATAGTATTAGCAAAGCTTAATGTTAGCAAAACAGAAATTTTGTATGCTTAGTATTGAAGTAAAAAATAGCAAGATGATAACTAGAATGCATATAATACCATGTTTGGTCGAATAGCCACAACCCCTACCGGTAAACAGCAAGGGTTTGAGGTGGTTGATGCTCAATTAAACCCAGTTGAGATCGCAGCCAAGCGCGATCGCATTGAACAGGCCAGAGTTTATCGTGTCCAAGTTGTTTAGCTGCCAGATGTGGCCAGTAAGGATTGCGAATGAGCGATAAACGCCACAGCCTACAAAAAGCATCCTAGAGTACAAACGCCTGATTATGTCTAGCTATTTATTTGGTTGCACAAATAATTAGGTATGCATATTTTCATAAAGACTGTATACTATTTAAAATACATTAAGCCGACCGATAAAGTGTAGTATATCATCTAACTCACGTAGATACCTGACAGTCAATTATTTAACTGCACTAATCAGAAAACAGAATGGTTTCTTTCATCCATAGTGGGCGATCGCTCATGAACAGCTTCTGTTTTATTGGTTTAGTTTGAGTTGTGCAATCTCAAATAGTCTGCATGTCACGATTATTACAAGGAAAAGATTTCATGAGCAACATCCAACTGTACTTCGCCAAAGCCTCTACCTTTTCTCAACGTACTCGTGTAGTCTTACTGGAAAAAGGCATTGACTTCACCCCGATAGAAATTGACTTACAAAATAAACCAGATGGGTACACGCAGATTTCGCGCTATGGTAAAGTTCCGGCTATCAAACATGGGGATGTTGAAATTTACGAGTCCGCCATTATCAATGAATATCTAGATGAAGTGTTCCCGGAGCCACCTTTGTTACCCCGCGATCCCGCAGCGAAAGCGATCGCTCGTATCTGGATAGACTACGCCAATACTCGCCTTGTCCCAGCTTTTAACAAATTTCTGCGCGGTAAAGATAGCCAAGAACAGGAACAAGGACGAAAAGAGTTCACAGAAGCACTTTTATATATTGAACAAGAAGGATTAGGCAAAGGTGATTACTTCTTAGGAGACCAGTTTAGCCTAGTTGATATCAGCTTCTATCCTTGGTTTGAACGTTTACCACTCTTAGAACACTTCCGCAAATTCACATTACCAGCAGAAACACCTCGTTTGCAGACATGGTGGAATCTAATAGGCGATCGCTCCTCAATCCAAGCAGTAGCAAACCCTGTGGACTTCTACTTGCAAAGATTCGCCAAAGTTCTCGGTGAACCTGTTCCCGTTGGTGCATCTCAAAAATAGGGCACAAAGGTATGGTAATGGGGAGTGAACCGTTAACTGTTGAGTATTGACCAAAAATTAACTAAAATCCAAAATGGGATGACCTATGAGCTTAAATAACCAAGTTCTAGATAGACCGATTTCCCAAGAACTGCCATCCGTAGAGGCTAACCTCAGTTACCTGGTTCCAATGGCAGAAAAACCTGTTAACTATACTTACGAACCGCCAACCGGGATTCCCCGCACGAACGCAACTTATCAGACGCACAAACTGCCAATTTACAATGCTCGCTCTATCTCAGAGAACATCTCGTTAGATCGAGAAGGATTCGCCTTTACTGGACATAATACTAATGTCCGCAACTTTTACGATGAAGACGAAGTACGCCGCGTTTACTATCCAGAAGCCGAGCAATTGTTAAAAGAAGTGACAGGTGCAACGAAGGTAGTGATATTCGATCACACTCTTCGTAACGCTGGTAACTCCAAGCCAGGTGAGAATAATATTAAAGAACCCGCCAAGCGCGTACACAACGACTTCACCGCCAAATCTGGCTATACTCGCGCTCGTTTGGAACTAGCAGCGCAAGGCATAGATAATGATGATATTGAGACGTTACTAAAACAACGATTTGCCATCATCAATGTTTGGCGAGCGATCGCACAACCAATCCAAGAGTCACCTTTAGCACTGTGTGACGCGCAAAGTATCGCCCCCACAGACCTTGTAGCTGGCGATCTTGTCTACCGCGATCGGGTTGGTGAGACATACGGTGTCACGTATAACTCCCAACATAAATGGTTCTATTTCCCACAAATGCACAGAAACGAAGCAGTATTTATCAAATGCTTCGACTCCGCAGAAGACGGATACGCCCGTTTTGCCGCCCATACAGCCTTTGAAGACCCCACCAGCCCAGCCAACGCTCCCCCACGAGAAAGTATCGAACTCCGAACATTGGTCTTTTACCCCGCATAGATCGTAGAAACTTGTCTCAAACTCCTACTATCTGCGCCTCTGCGTCAAACAAATTACATCAGTTTTCGTGTATTTGAACCACACCGTTAGTAGGGGCGTAAGGCCTTGCGCCCCTACTAGCGATCGCCCATATCAACTCAAAATGAGCCAAATTGTAGAAGAAGTTCTGGCAGCTAATCTTAGTTACACTGATAAATTCGGTGATAAAGGTAATCTCACCATACCCCCATCTCGTCGGTTTGCAATTCTCACGTGCATGGATGCTCGACTTGACCCAGCTAAATTTGCTGGATTAGCTGAAGGAGATGCCCATGTAATTCGTAATGCAGGTGGACGTGCTAGCGATGATGCGATTCGCTCTTTAGTGATTTCTTACAAACTACTTGGTACGCGTGAATGGTTTGTAATTCATCACACTAATTGCGGGATGGAAACCTTCACTAATGAAATCATTAGCAATTTACTTTCTAGTAGCCTCAAAACAGCCAAGCTAGATGAAATAGGTTGGTCAGATATTGGATCTGGGTCGGGATCGGGCGAAGGCAAGTTTATCAATTGGTTGACTATTGATGACCAAGCTAAAAGCATCTCTACAGATGTCCAACGAATTCGTTTACATCCCTTAGTTCCGAATGAAATTCCTATATATGGCTATATCTACAATGTCAAAACAGGACAATTGATTGAAGTTCCTGAAGCTACTAAGCTTGGTCAAGCTGCGTAGTTTTATCGTGTAACGTAAAAGTAGTATTTAATGAAGTAGCTATTTGTGTAAAAACCTCCTTTGCTGGTGAAGCGTATTCGTTTATCGCAATCGGATTTCCCGTATCACTACCGCTACAAATGCGGGGATCGATGGGAATTTGTCCCAACAGAGGCGCTTGTAATTCTGCGGCTAATTGTTCGCCGCCACCACTACCAAAAATCGGTGTGCGCGAACCACAATCACCACAAATTAAATAACTCATATTTTCAATAATGCCAAGAACAGGAACACCCACTTGGCGAAACATATATATATTACGTCGTACATCTGCAACAGCCACTTGTTGAGGAGTTGTCACTAAAATGACTCCACAAATTGGGCTTTCTTGGATAATTGTAATTTGAGCATCACCTGTACCGGGAGGTAAATCGATCAATAAATAATCTAATTCTCCCCATTCCACATCTTGCAAAAATTGCGTAATAATTTTATGCAATACAGGCCCTCGCCATGCCAACGGACGATTTGCTTCTGCAAGTAAACCCACTGACATTATTTTTATTCCTTGAGCTTCTAGAGGTAAAAACTTATCACCTGTGGGAGTATTAATCACTTGAATATCAGTTTGTCCTAAACCCAACATTTGGGGAACATTGGGGCCATAAACATCAGCATCTAATAGTCCTACTTTTGCACCTTGTAATTTTAAAGCTGCGGCGATATTGACGGCTGTTGTGGATTTGCCTACACCACCTTTACCGCTAGAAATACCTAAAGTTATTTTTACGCCTGGAATTGTACAAATTTGAATATAAGTTTTTTTACACCAAGATAGAGATGATAATTTAGATTGAATTTCTGGCTGTAACTGGTGCTGATGAGAACCAATATATAAACGTAAGTAAATATAATCATCAACTATGCGGAGATTTCGCACCATTCCCAAACTAACAATATCATTTTTCAAAATAGGTTCGATGATTTGTTTGAGTAGTTGGACGACTTCTTGCTGATGGACTGTAGTCATATCTTCTGGATGTTATAAAGGATATTTGTGTACCTCATGTTGGTATAAGTTCTCTTAAATAGTTTGAAATCTGCTGTATAACCTTTAATAATTTATGAGTATGTCTTACGCACTCGTACATTACCCCAATATTAACACGGAACATATCAATCAAATAAGGCAGAAATATGACCCACAATTTGATTTAATGGAACCACATATTACACTTGTATTTCCTATAATCGAGTCTATTAATGAAAACAATCTCATTCTTCATGTTGATAGTATCTTGAGTAAATGGACAACATTTCCTATTTATCTCAAAGGATTACAAAAATCATGGGATGAGTGTATGTTTTTAATGGTTGAAGAAGGAAAAGTAGATATGGTAAAACTACACAACGAATTATATACAGGCATATTAGCTGAATATTTCAGGGAAAATTTACCATTCGTTCCACATTTAACGCTAGGAAAATTTACAAAAGATACAGATAAATTGTTGCAAGTGTTAGAAGAAGCACAGCATTTAGATTTAAATTATCGTTGTTTTGTCGATCAAGTCCATCTGATAAATATTGATGATAAGCAGAGGTCAATAATTTGGAGTAAAGAATTTATACTGCGAAATTAGCAAAGCTTTGAGCAGCTTGGCATTTCTCTTAATTATTTACTGCTCCCTTGAGACTATTCTATCTGTTTGAATCTTCTGAATTGCACGTTGCGCTTGGATGGACACTTCTTTGTCAGGGTCATCTAAGGCTTGTTGTAGCGGGTTAATAACGTCGGGATGAGCTAAATTTCCAAGTGCGATCGCAGCTTCTTTTCTTACATCTGCATATTCATCTGTTAATGCTTGAATTAATCTCGGCATAACTTGAATATCTGGGATTTTTTGCAAAGCTTGTGCTGCTGATTTCCGCACTTGCCAATGTTCATCATTTAAAGCTATTTCTAATGCTGAAATTGCTCGATCATTTGCATGAATAGCCAGAGATTTAGCTGCATTCCGGCGAACTTGCCAGTCACTATCATTTGTAAGTGCTTGACAAAGTATTGCGATCGCTTCTGCATCTTGTAAATGTTCTAAAGTTAAAGCAGTAGCACGACGTACACTTGCTTCTTCATCAAAGATTAAATTTAAAGCTTGCGGACATTTTTCTAGTTGATTGATATATCGCAGTGTCGTAACGGCTGCTTCTCTTAACTCAGGATTTTTTGATTCCAAAAATGGTAAAATGTCGGGTAAAGATTGAATATCATGTATCTTCCGCAAAAGCACCAAAATATTTAATTGAATATTTACATCATTATTTTGGAGCTTCTCTAGTAAAAGTAACAATTCATTTTGTGTAACTAACTCGTTTAATGCTGATGCAGCTTCAGAGCGAATATCTGAATCGGCTGAAGTTAAGCATTCAATTAAAGCAGGAATCGCCACAGGATTGGCAATTTCCCAAAGGGCAGATATTGCTATTTTTTGAACAGTAATATGTTCGTCTTTCAAAGCGATAATTAAAGCATTGATTGTTTCGTCATCGCCTAGATGTTGCAAGGTTTTGACAGCTACTATCCGCTCGTTTACGTCAGGCGATCGCAACATTTCTAGCCAATGATTGAGTTCATCGTTCATTAATTTTTACCACAGATAGTTAACGTAATAAAAAGGGGATTTGCACAGTAATTGCATTGGTTGGACATTCTTTTTCACAAGGTAGACAAAACCAACACTCATCATATTTCATGTAAGCTTTGCCTGTTTCTGGATTTTTCGCCAATACATCCAAGGGACAAACTTCAATACAGGCTGTGCATTTTTCTAAACATTTTGATTCATCAACGATCACAGGAACATCTATTCTTTGATTGATTAAAGCCATAAAATAACTCCAATATTTTGTAATGAAACTGCTAATCGCTAAAATAAATAGGGTAAGCTTAGATGAATTATCTCACGATTGTAAGTTGTTTCTGAAAAGTCAGTGATTGTTTTATATTGGTATAACCAATTTTCTCATAAAAAAAGTGAGCTTCTTTGCGTTTAATATTAGAACGTAACAAAACACTATCACATCCAGCCAGAGAAGCCCACTGTTCAATTTGTTGCATCAAAAAACTTCCAATTCCACTATGACGATAATCTTTATCTATAACTAATCCCAAAATAATCGCTGGAGTCGGAATAACTATTGATTCACAAATATGAGCGTGCGCCCAACCAATTACATATTCATTTTCTACAGTGGCAACATATACAATATGAGTATCGTTATTTTTAATTTTAGTAAGGCGTTGCTCTATTTCTTGATTAGTCACAGAATATTCAAGTTGTTCGCAAAGACTAGCAATCCTCGCTACATCTTTAATCCCAGCTTGTCTAATTTTAACTTTGTCACCTACACTAACTTTATTTGTCATAATTTAATTTTAAATTACAATTATTTAGTTATCCAGCGTTGCACGGATAAAACGATAGCCAATATCAATCTCTGTCAAATTGTAAATATCACCATATTTTTTGCTCCATTCTCCACTACTTAAATCTGCTGCAAGTAACTTCACTCCTTGCTCTGCTAAATCTTGATTAGCTAATGCAAAAGATGATATTCCCGCACGTACTTCTGGTTGAAGATATAACTCTGGTCGTCTCCAGCCTGCTGCTGCGAATAAATCAGATAAATCGTATGGTAAAAAAAGGGGTATAGCTTCAACACGCCTTTTAGTATTACTCTGAATTAAATTAACCTGTTCGTTAAGTGGTAAAAATCGTAACGCATCTTCCCACAAAAACGGAAAATAATCATAAAGCCATATTTTCTGAGCTAATCTAATATCAAAAGTTAACAAAATTATTGCTCCATCTCTAATTATTCTGTTCATTTCCTGAAAAGCTTTTTCGAGATGAGAAAAGTGATGAATTGCCAGGATACTTACAACGCCATCAACAGACTGATCTGGTAAAGGTAGATTTTCTGCATTGCCAGTAAACCACTTAATTTGCTGATGTTCTACTGCTTGTTTTTGCATAACTACAGAAGGTTCAACAGCATTAACAAGAAATCCTTTATTAGCTAGCGCTAGACTGTAACCACCACTACCAGCGCCGATATCAGCAATAATGCTACCTTTGGGTAAATTGAGTAAATCAATTAATTTATTGACAATACGGATATCAGGAATGCGAGTTTTGGAGTATTGTTGACCAATTGAATTATATATGGACATATTAAAAGTTTCTTCAAAATAATTTACAATAAACTAGTTAAAATCTAACTTTATATGAATCAATGAAAAATCTGTTAGTTAAACAATTTCAGCAAATTTAAGAGTTCACTTATCATGAACTTTGGTTTTGCTTCTTGTATTAAATTTTGATTTTTTCTGTTGTAATAGCAAAAATCCATTTTGACTTGTGTTGCTCCTGCATAGTCGTGCTTTAGAGAATCTCCAACGTAAATAACTTCTGCTGGTGTTAAATTTAATCTAGATAAAGCATGATGGAATATTTCAGGAGATGGTTTAGCAAAACCAATTGCTTCAGAAACTACAACTGCTTCAAAAAAATGCTCAATTCCCGCAGCTTGCATTCTCGGTAGTTGTGCTGATACAAAGCCATTGGTGATGACAGCCAAACGATAATTACCTGCGAGAACAGTTAGTACTTCATTTACATCAGGTTCCATTACGCCCGAATGATTAAAAATATGCCAAAAACTTTGGCTAAGATTGCTTATTTTATCTGTTTGTATATCTAATTGAGCAAGTGTACTTTGATAAGACATCTCGATTAACTCAGTAGGAGAAAATATTTCTCGCTGTTTCCAATACTTGGAATTATAATTTTCAAATGCTTCCAGAAAAATATTTTCACTTATTTTATGTAAATTCAAAGATATTGTACAAGCTTCCAAGGCGCCAAGAATAGCTTGACGTTCACATATTTCAAAATTTAACAGGGTATTATCGAGATCGAAAATTATGGCTTTATAACTCATTCAATTCTTTTATTTACGAAAATGCTCTATGCAATAGTTGAGACTTTTCTAATTATTTTTAGTATTCCTCTGAAATCTTGACTATAAAGTTTATAATTTTTATCATTAGGTTTCCTAACTAAAATTGCTTGTATACCTGCCCGTAATGCTCCAGCAATATCAGCATTGTAGCTATCACCTATCATTACACATTCTCTTTTTTCAATCTTTAAATCATTGATGACGTAAGCATAAAATTTGAGATTGGGTTTTTCATATCCAATTGTTCCAGACGTATATATTTCTTCAAAGTATTCTGTAATATTTAATTTATCTATGATTTCGTGTAGTTCAGGTATATGATTTGAGAGAATTATATTTTTATAATTATTTTTAATTGCATTTTGCAAAGTAGGAATTGCATCATCATATAAATGCCATTTTTCCAAATTTTTATATTCATTCTGGACTTGGGAAGAATATTTTATCGCTTGAGTTTTATTTATTCCTACTTTTTCATATATTTCTGCAAAATATTCATTCATATACCCCCACCAAGTTTTACCATTAAACAATAAATTATGGGAAGTTTCAGGCGAGTGCCAAGGAAAGACATTCTTCAAGAATGGTCGAATATCTTCTGAATTTATATTAAAAATTCCATTCAATATTAAAATTGAATGTAATGTTTCACTCCACATTCCTTGACGATAACCTAGTGTATTATCAAAATCCCAAAATAAATATTTCATATTTATTTCACTGCTATATCATAAATTTCATTATGTAAATTGATATCCACAATGTAAGGATCTACAGGACGCTTAAACAATACCATTTCCCCTAACTCATTTTTCTTTAAATTTACATGACAAAACCACTCTTCATCATTTTTGTCTGGATAATCTAAGCGGTAATGATAAAGCCCCCAACGAGTTTCTTGACGATATAATGATGCTCTGGCTGCCATTTCTGCACAATCGCGAATAAAGTGAACTTCTAGACTACGCATCAATTCATGAGGATCACGAGCGCCCATTAAATCTAATGTTTCTTGATATTGCACAAAATGTTTTAAACCAATCTCGATTTTATTACCTGATTTTGGTGGTTGTAAATAATCATTAACTAAGCGTCTTAATTTATATTCGACCTGGGTGTGAGGTACACCATTCGGACGAGTTAAAGCTGCATAAATTCTGGCTTTTTCAGCTTCTAAAAAATCTGTATCTGGTTCAATAAAATCTAAATCTTGGATATATTCAATGGCATGAGTTCCGGCTATGCGACCAAAAACAAATGCCCCAATCATGTAATTATGGGGAACGCTGGCCATGTCTCCAGCTGCATATAAACCTAGAATGGTTGTTTGAGCATTTTCATTCACCCACACACCAGAGGCACTATGACCACTACATAAGCCAATTTCTGAAATGTGCATCTCTACACCGTGAGTCCGATAATCTTCATTTCTACCTTGATGAAAACGTTCTCTACTTGGTCGTTCGTTCGCCCACAGTATGGATTCAATTTCAGCGATTGTATCTTCATCAAGATGGGTCATTTTGAGTTGGACTGGCCCTTTTCCAGAATTTAATTCTTTCCAGATTTCCAACATCATTTGACCACTCCAATAGTCACAGCTAATGAAGCGATTTCCTTCGGCATTAGCAGTATGTGCGCCAAAAGGCCCGGCAACATAAGCGCAGGCGGGGCCATTGTAATCTTTGATTAAAGGATTAACTTGAAAGCATTCAATATTACTAAGTTCTGCACCTGCATGATAAGCCATTGAATAGCCATCTCCGGCATTAGTAGGATTTTCATAAGTGCCGTAGAGATAGCCGGAAGCAGGTAATCCTAATCTGCCACAAGCACCTGTACACAGGATGACTGCTTTAGCTTGAATGACAATATAATCACCGTTTCTGACATCAAATCCTACCGCACCAATAGCACGTCCGGCTTTGACTAAGACGCGGGTTGCCATAACGCGATTTGTGACTTTGACTCTGTGGCGTTTAACTTGTCGGGTAAGAATGGTTTTGAGGTCTTTTCCTTCTGGCATGGGTAAGACATATTTACCCACACGATGCACTTGTTTTAAGTCATAGTTGCCTTGAGCATCTTTTTGAAATTTCACACCCCAGCTTTCTAGTTCTTGGATAACTTCGTAACCTAATTTGCCTGTTTGATAAACGGCTTTTTGGTTGACAATGCCATCGTTAGCAAGAGTGATTTCGCGCACGTATTGTTCTGGTGTAGAATGGCCGGGAATAACTGCGGTATTCACGCCATCCATACCCATTGCGATCGCACCACTCCGTCGGATGTTAGCCTTTTCTAAGATCAGTACCTCTGCATTGGGATTTGCTTGTTTGGCTTTAATTCCAGCCATTGTCCCGGCTGTACCGCCACCAATGACAAGTACATCCGTTTTTATTTGTTGGGTGTTGATGTCCATAAGCTTTTGCGAGTAGCGAGGAACTTCTAAGATTTATTACCGTTCCAAACAATATCTTTGACTTGGATTTGTTTGGGAACTAGCTTGATTTTGTGAAAAGTATCAGCAATGTTTTGTTGCTGAGTGATTACTTCATCTGTTAGCGGTAAAACACCATACTTTCGTCGTTTTTCGGCAATTTCTAATGCTGCTGCTGGAATACCTAACTCTGGTTCTAAAAATTTGGCAACTTCTTCTGGATTATTTGTTGCCCATTTATTTACAATGCTTACTTCATCTAACAGGGTTTTCAACAAATCTGGATGAGATTTAACAAACTCTTGACGCGCAAGATAGTAACCCCGATTCGGTGCTAAATTTGTTGCATCTGTTAATTTTCTAACCTTTGTGTCGTGTTCAACTGCTGCTAGGTAAGGGTCCCAAATTGCCCAAGCATCAACGTTACCACCAGTAAATGCTGCACGGGCATCTGCTGGTGTTAGATGTGCTGGTTGAATGTCACTATACTTTAATCCGGCAGCTTCTACAGCTTTGACAACAAGATAGTTAGTGTTCGAGCCTTTAGCAAAGGCTAATTTTTTCCCTTTAAGGTCAGCAACCGTTTTAATTGGTGAATCTTTCGGTACAATAATTGCTTCAGCTTTGGGACTCCAAGGATCGTAAGCAACATAAAGCAAGGGAGTACCTCCAGCTTGGGCAAATATTGGTGGTGATTCACCTGTATAGCCAAAGTCAATACTACCTGCGTTCATTGCTTCTAGCATCGGTGGGCCGGCAGGAAATTCTGCCCATGTCACCGAAGCACCAGCAGTCTTTAAAGTTTGCGCTAAATTGCCGCGGTTTTTGAGAGCGCTGAGAATAGTCGCCGCTTTTTGATAGCCGATACGAACTACCACACCTTGATTTGCTGTCTGTGTTGCTACAGAGTTACCTGTATTGGTGGCAGAACACGCAGATATCACAAGAGTCAAAGTTAACCCACAGGTAAAGAATAAGGCAAATATGCCAATTCGGGATATTTCATAATTTTGAAGAAAGCTGCTGACAATCCTCATCAGTCGATGTGGTAAATACTTACTGAACATACGTACATTAAACTATAAGCAATATCAATACTACGATAATTCGAGCAATTTGCCGTATTTTGCTCATAGAATATTCACACAGATAAGCTGCAAATGCAAGATCCGAAAAAGTATATCTACGGGTAAAATAATTAATCAGAAATGGGAAAGGTAGCCACCATCAACAGCTAAAACCTGTCCGGTGATGTAAGATGCGGCTGGAGAAGCGAAGAACACAACAGCGCCTGTAATTTCTTGTGGAGATCCCCAACGCGCGAGAGAAGTTCGATGTTTCAACCATTCCGTGACTTCTGGATCGGCAACTACATCAGCATTACTCTCAGTTGCAAAAAAGCCTGGAGCGACTGCATTGACTGTAATTCCAAAAGCCCCAAGTTCTGCCGCAAGTGTACGGGTTAGGGCTTCAAGTCCTCCTTTAGCTGTCGTATAAACTGCGTCACCCGCACCTGCTAGTTGTCCTGCAATTGACGTAATATTAATGATTCGACCTTCACCTCTGTGCATCATCAGTTTTGCCGCTTCTCGTGACAAATTGAATGGTGCAATTAAATCAGCATTGATTAACCGACGCACTGCATCCATTTCAAACTCGAACAATCCACGGCGATCGCGCATTCCCACATTATTAACCAGAATATCTAAACAGCCGTGCTTTTCTCGGATCTCAATAAATGCATTTTGAACCGCAACTTCGTCTGTCACATCAAACGGTAATGAAAAACCTAATCCGCCAATTGATTCAATAACTGCAACTGCTTGATTAAGGCGTTCAAAATTTCGCCCATTGACGATCGCACGCGCACCAGCTTTGGCAAGTGATTTGGCAATTTCTAGTCCCAAACCTTGTCCTGCTCCAGTTACTAAAGCAACTTTTCCAGCTAATGAAAACTCTGATAACGTCACAAAAATTACTTTTCAGGGTGCTATTGAGCCGATATCTAACCAAAAACTTGCAGCAAAAGCTTGATTCTTAGTTTTATCTCTCTCCTAAGAATCAAGCCTACTGAAATTAACTTTGATAAGGGCGCGGTAGTTGGCGTAGTTTATGAGCAGTATCTAATTCACTATTGTTTTTTCTGCCATATCCCCAACCCAAGATGCGACGATATTCACCCATGATGCCACTTTCAATTAAATCATCCTCATTGACTGCAACATTGGTGTGAGATTGGGGCGCAACATAGAGTGCATCCGCAGGACAATATGCCTCACACATGAAACAAGTTTGACAGTCTTCTTGTCGGGCGATCGCAGGTGGTTGGTTCGGTACTGAGTCAAAAACATTAGTAGGACATACTTGGACGCACAGATTGCAATTGATACAGAGTTTATGGCTGACAAGCTCGATCATGATTCTGTTCCTATTACAACTTTGATACAGAGGGTGTGGTTTGAGAGGTTGGTACTGGTGGTGTAGCGATCGCATCCTTAATCCAATCGCGCCTCACCCAAAGTCTTTCTAAGCCACCAGTTGCTTGGTAATAACGCTGATTTGGATCGGTTTCGGGATAGTCCATACGAAGATGTTCGCTGCGTGTTTCCGTGCGATGTAAAGCACTAAAGTATGCCCATCGCGCTACAGCCGTCAGAGCAGCCGCTCGACGAGAAAATTCCACATCGCGCACTGTATCTTGTTTCGGGTTCCCTTGTACTTGCTGCCACAGGGTTTCTAATTTGGCGAGGGAATCCAGAAGTCCCTGCTCAGAACGCAGGTAGTTCTTCTCTAACGGGAACATCTGGTCTTGTACGCCGCGCACGATCGCCTCACTATCAAATGTTTCAGAAGATGGTGAAGGCGATGGCGTTTTGCCCACCGTAGGCGATCGCAATCCCACTTGACCAGTAGGACGCGCAACCCGTTCATTTGCTTGAGCGCCCAAACTTTTAGCAAAGTTAGCTGCTCCAACTCCAGCCCATTGCCCTGTGGAGATTGCCCAAGCAGCATTGGGGCCACCGCCTCCAGAAGCTAACCCGGCTAGAAACTCCCGCGATGCTGCATCACCGGCGGCGTAGAGGCCAGGAACCTTTGTACCACAACTATCATCGGTCAAACGAATTCCACCTGTACCACGGACTGTACCTTCTAAAATTAGTGTTACAGGCACTCGTTCTGTATAGGGGTCAATGTCAGCTTTTTTATACGGTAGAAAAGCGATGAAATGAGACTTTTCAATTACTGCTTTGACTTCAGGTGTGGCTTTATCCAAACGAGCATAAACGGAGCCTTTCAGCAGGGCATTGGGAAGGAACGATGGATCGCGACGACCATTGACATAGCCACCAAGATCGTTACCTGCTTCATCACTGTAACTAGCCCAGCCAAAGGGAACACCCCGCGTCACTGTGGCATTAAAAGCGGTCGAAATTGCATAGTGATTGGAAGCTTCCATACTAGAGAGTTCGCCACCAGCTTCTACTGCCATCAGCAGCCCATCACCAGTATTAGTATTGCACCCTAATGCTTTACTCAAGAATGCACAACCGCCATTTGCTAAGACTACTGCACCAGCACGAACGGTATAGCTACGATGATGTTGCCTCTGCACGCCTCTTGCCCCGGCTACTGAGCCATCGTCAGCCAATAAAAGTTCTAGAGCCGGACTTTGGTCGAAAATTTGTACACCAACACGCAAAAGGTTTTTGCGAAGAACCCGCATATATTCAGGCCCATAATAGCTCTGGCGCACAGATTCCCCATCTTCTTTGGGGAAACGATAGCCCCAACTTTCCACTAAGGGCAAACTCAGCCAAGTTTTTTCGATCACACGCTCGATCCAACGTGAGTTAGCGAGGTTTTTTCCTATGCGATAACGCTCCGATAAAACTTTGTCCCAATTCTCTGGAGAAGGAGCCATAATGCCGTTACCACTAGCAGCAGCTGCACCGCTCGTACCCAGAAAACCTTTATCAACAATGATGACTTTGACTCCTTGGGATGCGGCTGCCCATGCTGCCCATGCGGCGGCAGGGCCACCACCAATTACCAGCACATCAGCGGATAGTTGTATTTCATTTTCTGTTAGCAATTCCTTTTCTCCTTTTTGGCATTGCGTTAACGGTAGCGATACCTCCGGTATCGCTGATTTGTTTGTGACTAATGACTGCTACTTTGTCTGAATAATGATGCAGTAGATAGAGTTTGCATAATATATACAAACAGTGTATAAGGCGAATTACAGTTAGTATGATACTCTAATTATTAGTTTGTCAAACATTTAGTTTTACAAATTAATTATCTATTGGACTTTTAGTGAAGAGTTGGAAATGGCAATATCCACCCTCTACCCTGTATATTTCTGTTTGAGATGGTAGAAGATAGTTATGCCCATAACTCAAAACATTGCCAGTCAAAGAAAGCTACTATTGATTTCTGCAATTGCTGAAACCACAACCATTTCATGTGACGACGCCCTTCTGCTGATGCACACCATTGTGTAGCAACGTAAATACTTTGAACAACACAAAGTTGATAGTCATTTATTAGTTGCTCCCAGCTATAGCCGGAAATACCATTACTGATGAGACTTGTATGATACTCATTTAAAATTGGTATTTTCCATTGTCGTCGTAAATCGGTTTCCCACCAATGCACTATCATATATGCAAGATCGCTAACTCCTAGCCATGTAGTCAGCGACCAGTCAAATGGTTGACGGTCGATCAAATAGGTTTTTCCGTTGGCATTCAAGGGAGATAGGATATTACCCGGATTGAGATCGCCATGAATTAGTGTGAATCCAGATGAATCAACAGTGCGATCGCTCATTTTCGCAGGATGATACTGAAATACATCTATCAGTACAGACTTCCAAGAAGAATCAATCTCTGCCTTCAGTTCCTCTAACATAGGTACTAAGCCAAGTTGGGCTTGAGCTACATATCGCTCAATTTCAGTCTTGTGGGGAATGCTGGCGTTCAGAGATTGTAATTTTTCGGTTCCCCAGAAATGTGCGTGTAATAGGGCTAGAGATTGAGCAACTGCACAGCCATAAGCAAGTGTTGGTTTGTACTTTTCGATTGGAACGATGGCTGACAGATAAATCCTCCATCAGGATGTGATATTGACGAGTTTTTTCGTCATATTGTGCTTGATAGCAAGCTGGTATCGGTCGATTTGCGAGGTTAATATAATCTCGTATGTAATAATTTACTTCAGAATTTCCAAAGAGATTATTTTCACCTGCACATATTTTCAAAAACAGTGATTTTGGTAAGCTTTCTAAGGTTTCTGACTGATATTTAAGCTGAATTATAGCATTGTGAGAATTGTCACTACCTGAAGCTGCATAGGCGTAGCCCGCCGCAGGCATCGCAAAATCTTCGACTCTGGTAGTCAATGTAGAATTATCGTCAAACAGTACTGAATTAATCCATTCAAGAGTTATCTGAGAAACATCCGTAATAACTTGACTATTCATGTACCCGCTTTAATCCTATACTTTCTGCAATTGTCGTACCCGTGGCATAACTTCTTCGGCAAATCGCGTCATTTCCCGAACAAAGGGATTAAATTGCAACATGAAAGTATCGATACCTGCATCAACGAAAGCTGCAACGCGAGCGGCTACTGTATCATAGCTGCCCACTAATCCTGCGGCTGTACCACCATTGCCGCCAACAGCCGGATTTTTGGCGAAGAGTTTGAACATGGCGGCTTCTGGGTCAACTCCTTTAGCAACACTTAACTTATATTGTTCTTCCAACTTTTGCAGTGCCATGAGTCGTTCTAGTTCTGCTTGCGCTTCTTCGTCTGTAGTCCGGGCAATGACAAAGGCTGACAGACCAAAACGGACTGGTTGGGGTAGGAAACGTGGTCGGTCTAAAACTTGCTTAATTACTTGGCGGACATCTTCAATCGGCTGACCGTTGATGAAGTAAACATCAGCTTGTTGGGCTGCTAAAATCTGTGCTGGGTCTGATGCTCCTCCCAGGTAGATACGAGGATAGGGTTGAGCAACAGAGAAGGGTCGGAGGCTCAAATCTTGGATTTTGAAATATTCACCCTCGAAGTTCACCCTCTCACCGCTCCACAAATCTCTAACAACCTGCAACCATTCACCAGAATAGCGATACCGTTCATCATGGGGAGGGAAAGGGATATTAGTACGCTCCATTTCTGGGCGAAACCAAGCACTAATTAGGTTGATGGCAAAACGTCCGCGACTGATAGCATCAATACCCAAGGCCATTTTGGCTAGAACGGCTGGATGAAATAATAAAGGTTTAATCGCGGCGATAATTTCTATGCTTTCCGTAGCTTCAGCCAAGGCCGCACAAGCTGTCCAAGTTTCCAACTGTTCTAAATCTAGACTACGGGGATTAGCAAGATGCTGTGCGACTAAGGTTGTCATATATCCTAAACGTTCTGCTTCTAATACTAGCGATCGCGTGCGTTCATAACTAGCATCAATCGGTTCATCTGGTGTATTGAGAGGGCCAAAGTTACCCCCAACAGGAACCCAAATACCATAGCGTGGTTCTGACATTCTTGCCTCCAAATTAAATGGGGACTGGGGAGATATACCTTGTTTTTTATCCTCACCTATGCAAATCTCATATTATACTACTATAAATCTACCAATTTACAGTATTATTTTTAAGGTGCAAAAATAAAGTTTTAGTGCCGACTACAAAGGTTCTAGAAAGCTATGTCTGAACCACACTATGGGATTTGGATTCCCGTTTACGGCAACTGCGGTGCGATCAACCATCCTCTTGAACCTCGTGATGCTAGTTACTCACGAGCCAAGAATTTAATCCAATTGGCCCAAAAGTGCGGATTTACCACAACTTTAATCGCGCAACATATCATCAATCCCAGGAATCAAGAACTTGACCAGCTAGAAACTTGGACAACAGCAGCAGCTTTGGCAGAAGCAACAAACTCTATCGAGATTATTGCAGCTGTTAAGCCATTACTATTTCATCCTGCCGTCTTAGCAAAGATGGCCTTAGGTATTGATGCAATCAGTGGTGGACGCTTTGCTATTAACTTAGTAAGTGCCTGGTTCAAGCCAGAAATAGAAAAGTCGGGGATCAATTTCCTTACCCACGATGAGCGTTATCGCTATTCAGATGAATGGATTAGGGTCGTAAAAGCTTTATGGAGTGGAGAGAAAGTCAACTTCTACGGTGAATATTTTCAGATCGATGATTTGAAGCTCAATCCTCCACCTATAGCCAAACCACATCCGCGTGTATATGTAGGGGGAGAGTCAGAACCAGCCCAAGAACTAGCCGCAAAAGAAGCGCATACATTTTTCCTGAATGGTCGTCCGATTGAAGTCATCCGCGAAACTATTGCGGCTGTTGCTCAAAAAACTCGCTCTCGTTCCCAACCTCTAGGCTTTGCTATGTCAGCTTTTGTCATTGCTCGACCAACAGACGAAGAGGCAGAAGCGGAATATCAGAGCCTTAGAACAATGGTAGTAGCACAAGACGATCGCTCAGAATTACTCAAAGGAGTAGATTCGGAAGTAGTTATGTTCAAAAACATGGCTAAGTACCCTGGTGTGGGGAGCAATGGCGGTACAGCAGCAGGATTGGTTGGTAGCTATGAAACTGTAGCCCATCGGATTGCTGAATTTACCAAAGTAGGAATTGGTACTTTCATGCTGCAATTCCAGCCTTTTGCCACAGAAATGGAGCGTTTTACTGCCGAAATTATACCAAGAGTGCGAGCGTTAACGGTAGATAGTGAAGCGATGTCTGCGACGGGTGGTTCCTGAGCGCAGCCTAAGGGCTGCGCCTACGCTAATTTGAACTTTGAGGTCATAGATTGAATATCATCAACGTCCTAGCATTTTATCTCGCAGATGCTTAATGCGATCGCGCAATTTTGCCGCCTCTTCAAATTCTAGTTTCTTCGCCGCTTCTTTCATTTGCGTTTCTAACAGAGTAATCAATTGGGGAATCTGTTCTAATGGCAGTTCATCTAGATGTTCATCTACTACTTTTAAATCAGTTGCATTCAACCGCCGAGATACATCTAAAAAAGCCAAAATTGCATTACTTGATTTTTTCACAATCGGTTGTGGTGTAATCCCATGCAATCGATTATGTGCTGTTTGAATCCCACGCCGCCTGTCTGTTTCATCAATAGCTTTAATCATGCTACCTGTCAGATTATCGGCATATAAAATCGCTTGTCCCTGAATGTGACGCGCGGCTCTACCAATAGTTTGAATTAAGGAACGCTCGGTTCGTAAGAAACCTTCTTTATCTGCATCCATAATTGCTACTAATGAAACTTCCGGTAAATCCAAACCTTCTCGCAGCAAATTCACACCAACCAATACATCAAAATTTCCCTCGCGCAAATTCTGCAAAATTTCGATGCGCTCAATAGAAGTAATTTCGGAATGTAAATATCGTACCCTGATACCGTGGTCTTGCAAATATTCGGTTAAATCTTCCGCCATCCGCTTAGTTAATGTAGTAATCAAGACTCGTTCATGGCGGTCGGCTCTATCTTTAATTTCGCCTAACAAATCATCAATTTGTCCTTCTGTGGGACGCACAGAAATTTCTGGATCGATCACCCCAGTTGGTCGAATTACTTGTTCAACTATATGGTCTTCAGAAACTTCTAATTCCCAATTTCCGGGAGTTGCTGATACAAAAATACACTGATTTACTTTTTGCCAGAATTCCTCGGCTTTTAAAGGACGGTTATCAGCAGCACTAGGAAGCCGAAATCCATGTTCAATTAAAACTTTTTTTCTCGCTTGGTCGCCATTATACATGCCGCGAATTTGTGGCACGGTAACGTGAGATTCATCAATAACTAATAGCCAATCTTTGGGAAAATAATCAATTAAACATTCTGGTGGTTCTCCAGCTTGTCTTCCTGCTAAGTGACGGGAATAGTTCTCGACACCGTTACAGTAACCGACTTCGCGCAGCATTTCCAAGTCATAGCGTGTACGTTGATCTATGCGTTGCGCTTCTAATAGTTTCCCTGCTTGTTCTAAGTCTAGTTTTTGCTGTTTTAACTCGGCTGCAATGTCATGACAAGCTACTTCTAATCGTTCTTCTGGGGTGACAAAGTGACGTGCAGGATAGACATTTACCGCTTCCAAACTTTTGAGAATTTCACCTGTTACCGGATCGATATAGCGAATTGCGTCAATTTCATCACCAAAGAATTCGACGCGAATAATTCGGTCTTCATAAGCTGGGCCAATTTCTAAAACATCACCCCGGACGCGAAATTTTCCCCGACCCATTTCGATGTCGTTACGGCTATATTGAACGTTTGCCAAATCTCGTAAGATTTGACGCTGATTTACTTCCATACCTATCTGAAGAGGGATGGCAGCTTTCAGATATTCTGACGGCATTCCCAAACCGTAGATGCAACTGATGGAAGCAACGACAATGACATCACGACGTTCAAAAAGCGATCGCGTTGCCGAATGCCGCAACATATCTATTTCATCATTAATTGCTGCCGTTTTTTCAATATAAGTATCGGTGACGGGAATATACGCTTCTGGCTGATAATAATCGTAGTAGCTGACAAAATACTCAACTGCATTGTTCGGGAAGAAATCCCGCAACTCGTTACAAAGCTGTGCAGCCAGGGTTTTATTATGCGCCAGTACTAAAGTCGGCTTGCCAATTTTCTCAATAACTGCTGCTACGGAAAATGTTTTGCCAGTTCCAGTGGCTCCTAGTAAAGTTTGGTAACGATTGCCTGATTGGATACTAGCAGAAAGTTTAGCGATCGCTTGTGGTTGATCGCCTGTGGGACTAAAGGGAGCTTGAAGAGAAAATTCTGTCATACAGTTTTGCTGTAAATACCCGATCTCATGGTGACGATTCCGCTCTGTATCTATTGTAGCTGGCTTATTAGAGCAAATAAATAGTAATAATTATTTACAAAAATTATTGCTTTAAATTTACTTATGTATTTGTTTTAAAGATTCTTATATCTATATGGGGTTTTTTAAGGTTAAACTCTAAGGTATATGGGAAAAAATTTCATCTTTCCTTAATTATTGTAAAATTCAGTTAACAAACTAGAGGTGTTCGTTTATGACTATTAGCAACACTGGCAAAGCAACCAGTTCTCGGCAGAAGTATGCCAAGTCTACACAGGAAGTTGAAAATCAACAAGACCAAAGCTTGAATGCAGATAAAGCCGAGGAAGTTAATGAACTGCCAGTAGGAGCTTCTGGAACACTCGCCATTTCTGGAATTCGCCCCATAGGCGCTAGCGACTTAGAAGTTGCTGAACACCTTTCAATTTCTGGGGTGCGTCCTGTTAGCACCAGTAGTTTGGAAGTAGTTGAAACCTATAACGCAATGGGTATTCGCCCAATTGGTGCTAATAAATTCCAAATTGTTGAAAGTATGAATCTCTCTGGAATTCGTCCAATTGCCTCAAGTTCATTGGTAATTGATGAAAGCTATTCGACATTCGGTAATCGTCCGATAGCATCAAATGAGATTGACAATTCTGAAAACCTGATGGGTTTTCTAGATTAAACAAAAAACATCCCCGTAACTTTATTAACCCATTTTCTCTACGAAACTGGGTTTTTTTTATTTAAAAAGTAAAAATTATCATCTGTGACATTTGTTCTATGTCTTTTAGCATAGGTAACTAAACTATTCTCACTTTATTTTACTTTATTTTATATTCAACTAACAGCCAGAACGCTTACTAAAACTCACTTTTTTAATTACGAATTACGAATTACGAATTACGAATTATTGAATCTGCCTTGTGGTAGAAGGCTTTAGCAAAAACTTTAAGTTACTGTGTAAAGGTAATAACAAAGAGTTTCAAAGTTAGTTTATAGCTTTGAAATTAGTTTTTAATTAAATCAGGAGTATCAAAATGAGCATAGAAGATCGCGCAAAGGCTGCTGCTAAAAATGTTGAAGGTAAAGCCCAAGAAGCATTAGGAAACGTCACTGGAGATCCAGAAGATAAAGCTGAAGGTAAAGCAAAGCAAGCTGAAAGTGAAGTACGTCACGGAATTGAAGACGTGAAAGATAATGTAAAGAAAAACATTGACTAGTAATTCATGATTTTTTTTGCAGAAACTCTAGGGATATAAATGGGGTGCATTCCATTTTTGCAAGAAAAAATTACGAAATGCTAAACATTCAATGCTATGCACCTTTATTCTATTCTTAGCAAGGGTTGAAAGATAAAGGACTAGCTTGATTGACAGAAATTTTATAGAGACGTAATTAATTACGTCTCTATATCTATGCTTAATTTATTTTTATAATTATTAAAAAGCAATAATGGCAATGTCTACGACGAGCGTAGCTAAGAGGATGAATGAACAAGTATTTTTCATAACATCAAAGCCTCGCAAACCTAACCCCCCTAGCCCCCCTTCCCTACAAGGAAATGGGGGTTTCAAAGCTTGAATTCCCGACTGATAGCGCAGCTCCTTCGAGTCCGCAAACGTCTTGATTCTGACTCCTGTTAGCGGATAGCTAAGGTTTAGCCCATTCTGGCTTCTGAATTATTTTTCAATTTAAATCTCAAAAATTGTAGTAATATACCACAGGCATTAACTATCTTCAGCTACATCTGATAGTTAGCGCTTTTAAATTCACAATCGATGAGAATATACGGTGAACCTAACTCTTTATTTCCTCCGTCACGGACAGACAGAATGCAGCCGCAATAATTCCTTTTGCGGTTCTATAAATTCAGAACTTACTCCAGAAGGCTTGGAGATGGCAAAAGCTTTTGCAGATACATATAGTTCTATGCATTGGACAGCAATATTTTGTAGTCCAATGCAGCGAACTGTATTAACAGCAAAACCTTTGTATGAAGCAATAGGGATAGAACCACAACTTAGGGATGGTTTGAAGGAAATCAATTATGGCTTGTGGGAAGGAAAAACGCCAGAAGTAATTAGTCGTGAATATCACGATGATTATATTCGCTGGTCAGCAGATCCCGCTTGGAATGCGCCTAATGGTGGAGAAATGGCAGTTACAATTGCTTATCGTGCCTTGCAGGTAATTGAGGAAATCAAGCAAAATTACACTAGTGGTAATGTTTTAGTGGTTTCACATAAGGCAACTATCAGAATTATTCTGTGTAGTTTACTAGGGGTTGATGTGGGACGCTTTCGTTTTCGTTTAGGATGCCCTGTTGCTTCGGTCAGTATTGTAGAATTTAGTTCGCATGGGCCGCTATTAAAGGTTTTGGCAGACCGTACTCATTTGGATGAGCGGTTGCGAAATTTACCGGGAACGTGAGAGAAGTTAGGAGTTAGGAGTTAGAAGTTAGGAGTTAGGAGTTAGGAGTTAGAAGTTAGGAGTTAGGAGTTATTATTTCCTTGCTCGTTATTTGTTATCTGGCTCAGTGTATTTGCACAAAACATTTATTCCGATTTTTAAAATATATAATACGACAATTGTGGCGATCGCCCCATCAATCGGGATGCCATGTACTGCTGCAACGGCAACCAGTGAGCCAATAACACTGTTAAACAAAGAAGCACTACCAGGGTTATTGGTGTATTCTTTGATTTTGCCCCGTAAACCATCATCACCACAGATTTCCGCGCGGATTTCGTCGAGGGTGAGTTGTAAGAGAGATTTTTTGCCCTTACCATAATCTGTTTTGCCGACTTTCTCTTGCCAGAGTGCATCAAAACTGGTTTCTAAATTACCGTTGTGTTGTTGCAGGGTAGTAAGCGCTTGTTGCGCTGGGGTGTCGTCTTGCAGAAGTTGCTGAAACTCTTGGATTTCGACAGGGGTTAATTGGGCATTCATATATATTTGACTTAAATATTTATTGAGTATTTGTTAGTTCCTGAATCAACTCTTCAGGTGTGATAATTCTGGGGGTAGCAACTGGAAAATCTCTAGGATTGCGAGTAATAATAGCATCTAAGTGATTGAGTACCGCACTGCTGTATTGAATAGCGTCTTCAAAATCTCTAAAGTTAAGGTTTAGTGCCATGTTGATTGTAGTACTGTCTACGATGGCGACTTGGCAGAAGTTGACCAATTGCCTTAAATAAGTAAGTGTCCACTCTCGACCTCTTGCCCTACGGATGATGTAATACAAATCACTAAAAGTTGAGGCGGAAATATAACCTTCTACCTGTCCTTGTTCAACTAGCACCAACACTTGTTCGCTTGCTTCTAGAAAAAGTTCACGCTCAAGGGCATCATCTACAATGATGTTGGTGTCTAACAAGATTTTCACAGATTATGTTTCTCCTTTAAAGCTTCCCATCGGGCTTGGTCTGGGTCAAAGTCTGGTGGTGTGGGTGGGGCATTTTCAAATAACCCTTCAAATGCTTTGACTTTAGACTTTCTTCTCGGCTTTTCTGGCTGTGACTCAGTAGAAGTTTCCAAGGATGGAACTGGCTGCAAAATAATCACTTCCACTTTTCCAGGAGCAATATTTAGAGGTTCGTCAATAATTAAATGACCGGATTCGTCAATTGTGGCGTTCAGCTTGTAGGCTTGCATATTGCTTTTCCTCATCTATATATAATTAAATAATATTTCAGGCAATTTCACAGATTATGTTTCTCCTTTAAAGCTTCCCATCTGGCTTGGTCTGGGTCAAAATCAGAAGGTGTAGGTTGTGTTTTTTCAAACCAGCCTTGCAAAGCTTTGATTTTTGTTTGTCTTTTCGGCTTCTCTGGCTGTGACTCAAAGGATGGAACTGGCTGCAAAATAGTACCTGAATCAACGATCGCAGTTATAAGTGAATGTCTTGTCGTCACCAACATTACAACATTAAGTCTTAACGCTATAACTTTAAGGCTTAATGCTATAACCTTAAGCCTTAAAGTTATAACTTTAAGGCTTAACGCTATAACTTTAAGGCTTAACGTTACAACATTAATCACCAGCATCATAAGATTAAGGCTTAAGGTTACGACATTAAGCCTTAACATTACAACTTTTTGACAAAAGCTTATGCGATCGCTCTTTAGGGTAGTGCGATCTGTGCGATCATCGCAAACAATGCTTAAATAAAACTTATGAATGATTTGAGTTGGCAATAAATCTTGCACTGCACCCTACGACTCCGTTTCTAGCTCATCCCGTACTGTCCAAATTGCCTCGCGCACCTCTCCAGCGCACTCTTCATCCGTCGCCTCGCGCCAAATGGTTTGAAACTGGCTTTCACCTAACTGCTGGAGCATACGGGCTAAAGCATTGATATAATAACCAATCGAATCTTGAATATGCTGTAAGCCAATGGCTAAACCACGAATATAAATTGGCAAAGCCTCAGCGTAATTTTCTTGAGCTTCTAAAACCCTTCCCCATTTAGTTAATGTTTGTGAAGCCCAATACCAATCCTTGAATTGCTGATAAACTTCCCAGGCTTTTTGATAATAGTTAATTGCCACATCAAACTGCTGTTGTTTTTCGGCTACCATGCCTAGTGCGTAATAGTCATTAGCAGCAGAGTACAAATTCCCAGTATCTTCAAATATCTTCAGCGCCTTGTGGAAGTAATCAATAGCTACATCAAACTGCCTCCGCTCATAGGCGACATTGCCCAGTGTGTAATAGTCATCAGCAGCAGAGTATAAATCCCCGGCGTCTTCATATATCTTTAGCGCCTTGTGGTAGTAATCAATAGCTACATCAAACTGCCTCTGCTCTTGGGCTACGATGCCCAGTTGGTGATAATCACTAGCAGCAGAGTAAAAATCCCCAGCATCTTCAAATATCTTCAGCGCCTTGTGGTAGTAATCAATAGCTACATCAAACTGCCTCTGCTCTTGGGCTACGATGCCCAGTTGGTGATAATCACTAGCAGCAGAGTAAAAATCCCCAGCATCTTCAAATATCTTCAGCGCCTTGTGGTAGTAATCAATAGCTACATCAAACTGCCTCTGCTCATAAGCGACATTGCCCAGATTATGATATTCACGAGCAGCAGAGTACAAATCCCCAGCATCTTCATATATCTTCAGCGCCTTGTAATAGTAATCAATAGCTACATCAAACTGCCTTTGCTTTTGGGCAACATTTCCCAGTTGGTGATATTCATAAGCAGCAGAGTAGAAATCCCCAGCATCTTCAAATATCTTCAGCGCCTTGTGGTAGTAATCAATCGCCACATCAAACTGCCTCTGCTCTTCGGCTACCATGCCCAGTTGGTGATATTCACGAGCAGCAGAGTAAAAATCTCCGGCATCTTTATATATCTTCAGCGCCTTGTGGTAGTAATCAATCGCCACATCAAACTGCCTCTGCTCATAGGCAACATTGCCCAGATTGTGATATTCATGAGCAGCAAAGTAGAAATCCTCGGCATCTTCATATATCTTCAGCGCCTTGTGGTAGTAATCAATTGCCACATCAAACTGCCTCTGCTTTTGGGCTACTATGCCCAGTTGGTTATAAGAAACAGCAATTATGTTATTTTCTGAAAGGTCATTTAAAGGGATCAATTCATCGAGAATTTCTTGATGAATTTTACTTGCGCCTGCCAAATTAGCACTTAGTAGTGCCTCATTAGCTTCGTAACTCCGCAAATATATCCAGAAATCAACAGCATCTTTACCCTTTGCTTTTGCATCTGCCAAGTGGATACCAATTTGCTTCAGCGCCCGTTTTTGCAGCGACTTAAATTCAGGTTTGCGCCCGATGCGCTCATAGACTTGCAAGGCTTGTAGAATCGATTGTGCTTCAGCCCATTCCTGTTGCTGTTCGGCTAGGCGTAGATTTTGCAACAGATTTGGTTCTTCCACTCGCAGTATAAAAGTTGCATATTCTGCGTTGCTGATGAGTTTCTGGTGATACTTATCCGCCAAACAAGCGTAGAAAAATAGCAACTTTTTTTCCAGTTCATTAATCACCTCTTGAGAAGCTATTTTGTTTAACTGCTGGCGCAAATACCAAGGTAATGCGGGGTGAATTTTATAAATAGTTCCACCCAAATATTCCATAATACCTGCGGCGGCGGTTTCATTAAGCAGCTGCAACCAATCAGCTTTTTGTAAGTTCTCCCCAAACACCGCCTGATAAGCTTTTCCATCACTATCATCAGGGTTCGTTGAAAAAATATGCAGCCAATCAACATCAACCCGTTCAGAAAACAACGCCAAAAACGGTAAATGTCGCTGCGCCTTCTCCGATAACTTCGCAAACGAATAATCCAACGACACCGTTAGCGACTTATCCCTACCTTCCTCCTCCACTCCCTGAAAAGTATCCAACCCCTGCCGCAGTGCCTCAATTAACTGCACAGGTGTCTGCATCTTTAAATGCGGCAACACCACCCGCAAAGACAACGGATGTCCCCCCAACAATTGCAACAATTCCAAATACTCTGCTGGTAGGTTCTTTCTCTCCACGCCCACCGTTTGCAAAATCTTCGCGGCTAACTCTTGGGCATCCGCTTGAGACAACCCCCGCAAGTTGATTAAACTATACCCGCAATCAAGCCAAGGTTCTTCACGACGACTGGTAATTAATACCCAAGATTTACCACCCCGCAATTCCTTAAGAAACCGCTTCAGCTTGTTTCTTTCTTCCCCACTCAATAATGGTTCATTCCCCGTAGGGAAACCGTTGACAGGTTCAAAGTTATCCCAAATCAACAAGCAAGGATTAGTTTGCAGATATTGCCGCACCACATCCTCTTGGTGTTCTGGCATCATTTGGGAAAATCTCTCACCTCCTAACGCCCTACCAATTTGGTTAATTACCTGACTCAACCCCGCACCCTGTTCAAAGGAGGTGAAGAACATACCGCCTGTACGTCCTTGAGTATCATTTAACCACCGGGCGAAACCTGCGGCTAACTCAGTTTTACCAACGCCGCCCATTCCCTGCACCAAAACCAGATGATTTTGCCGAAATGCTCTCTCTAAACGCAAAATCTCATAATCTCGCCCAATAAAACCATAAGCACTTTCATCAGGTAAACCTATAGCTTTGCTGCTTTCTGAAATGTTGTCCGCTTGCGCCATCAAATCAGCAAAACTGGGTGCTGTCTTTTGAGGAACAAAAGGCGTATAGGGTTCCTGCTGATACAGCACTGGCACAAGCCAATCTTGTAAAGGTAAATTTCCTTTCGGACTGGGGCGCATTTTTTCAATAGACATGGACTTGCGTCCAGCTGCGACGGCTGTAGCGATACACTCTCCCCTGACTAATTCCCCATACAACCGCCCAACAAAATGTTCTGCACCTTTGGCGTAAACTGAATACGCCATCGCTACTACACCCTTTGCCCCCAATTTCACCAACTGTCCCGCCACAGAAGAAAAAGCTTCTTCGCCTACTTGCCCAGACTTACAAGCATTGAGTACAAAAATCGGCACGCGACAATCTGTTAAATATTGGGCAATTTCTCTGGCACTAACAAGTTGCTCATTACCCTGCTCATCCTCAAAGACTAAAACTCCTTGAGTATCGCTGTCAAAATTTCCATGTCCATCAAAATGGACGATATGGTAAAAACCTTTATTTGCCTGGAGTTCTGCTTCAAATGCTTTCAAGCTAGGGGGACGCAATACTTTCAGGTTGACTCGCTGACGTATTGGTTGCAACGCCGCCAGCAAAGGACGGGCAATGGTTTTAAAATTTACGTCTTGCTCGTCATAAGGACGGGCAATAACTAATAAAATATTCAATTGGTCATCGGGCATTGGTGGCAATGGTGCTTTTACGCCCTGAGTGCTGAGACTGCGATACATCCCCGCCAGTGAAGGTGCAAGAAATTGATAGTCGGGGGAATACAGCAATTCCCAAGGTAAATTCAGCACGTTGGCGTTATCGGAAATGATGCCCAGTTCGCATTTATCGAGTCCTTCCCGTGTAGCTTCTTGAAAAAACTCTCTTCCTTTTTCTGTGCTGCGAAATACTAGCTCAAATAGCTGTTGTCCCCAGTGCTGTAATTTTTGTTCGATTTTTACAGCGTTATCTGGAAAAATACCGTAAGGAAACTGTAAATAATCTTCTAAATACCAGCGCAATTCAGCCGCGTTTTCTTCATCGAAGGGTTGTTGGAAAGGGACTGCTGGGGCTAGGCGAGGATTTTCGTATCCGCGTTGCCAAGAAAGTTGGATTGTTTCGCCTTGATGGGTGATTCGCAACCAATTTGTTGCCATTGCTGCTGTGCTGGTTACTGGGTAAATTGATGCTAGCTTAATTTGAGTAATTCACGCAGAGGCACAGAGAGGAAGATTGAGTTTTAATTCAGTGCAGATACAGCGATAATGTACTCAAATTATCAGCGAATTATTTTATGCAGCCAGATATTGAGACTATTGTATTACGTCAAATGGCTTCGGGCGATCGCCTATCTTTACAACTATACAAATTCATCGGCGCTCAACCTGGTAAAAAGGTTTACATTCAATCTAATCTGCACGGTGCAGAAATTGCTGGTAATGCCGTTATTCACCAGCTAATTGAGTTTTTCTTAACAATAAATGATACAGATTTAACTGGAGAAATTTGGCTAGTTCCCGTTTGTAATCCAATGGGGACGAATGAGCGCGCTCATCATTTTTCGCCTGGACGTTACTGCATTTACGAAGCTAAAGACTGGAATCGCATATTTTGGGACTACGAAAAAGAAGCTGATGATTTAGTAGCTTTTACTAAATCTCAACTTCATATCGATCTAGAGGTCATTCGACAAAATTATCTAACTATAATTAAGCAACAATTTGCGAAAATTTTAGAAAAAATTAATTCTCCTAGTGCAGTGCCCTACACTGAGCTTTTTGGCTACAAGTTACAAAACCTGAGTTTAGATGCAGACTACTTAATTGATTTACATAGTTCTACAAATCAAGCGTTAGACTATGTTTATTACTTCCGAAATCGAGAAGACAGTGCAAAACACTTTCTACTCGATTTTGGAATCTTGCTTAATAAATACGATGGTGATGCTTTTGATGAAGCTTTTATCAAACCTTGGTTAGCGCTGGAAGCTTGTTTTAAAGAGTTGGGTAGAGAAATCAAGTTTGATGTGGAAGCTTGGACACTAGAATTAGGCTCAGGAATGCAAATGAATCCTGATTCAGTTGCTAAAGGTGTACGGGGTGTAAAAAATTATTTAGCACAAAAAGGTGTACTGCAAATGTCTGTATCAGGTGACACAAAAACCCATGAAATGACTTTTGCATCTAGCAGCAACCGAAAAAAATATTATGCGATCGCAGGTGGGATGATTCAATCGAGAATAGCATTAGGTAGTACAGTCAAAGCTGGAGACAAGCTGTATCAAATTCTCAGTTTTAATAAAGAAGGTCAACTACCTAGTGTAATTGATGTCTGCGCTCAACATGATGGATTAGTTTATGATGTCGCAACCAATCAAGCTGTTAATGAAGGTGAGTTTGTCTTGGGAATTGTTAGTTAAGGAATAGCAGTTCGTAATTAAGATAGGAGCAATAAGTTAATGCGATCGCGTTTGGGTTTGTGGAGTGCGATCGCTCTAAGTTTTTCTTGCTTCTCAACTTTCATCTTTATAAATATTTTTACGATGTCCGACTTCCACAACATTTACCATTAGAATATCGTCGAAAATATCATAGATAACGCGATAGTCACCTACTCTAATTCTATAAGCATTTTCTTTCCCTTTTAGCTTTTTAACTTTATTCGGACGTGGTTCTGTAGCTAAATCATCAATTTTAATTTGTATACGTTCTTGAAGTTCTGACGGTATTTTTTTAAGTTGCTTCAATGCACCCCTCTATATTTCAACTTTATAACTCACGCCACTTCCTTGTTTATTCCTGTCTTTAGTTCTTTTTTAGCTTCTTCCCATGACACTGAATTATCAAGATTAGCTTCTTTTTTTGCTTTATCGTAGGCTTTTAAATCTTCTTCTTCTTCTTCTTCTTCGATTGTTTGAAGTAGTGCGTAAATCTCATCTAAAGTACTATCATAAGCTTGATTTAACAGTACGTTAATCTCTTTAATTAATTGTTCGCGTTCCTGTTCACTTTTCATAATTTGTCTTTCTTACTCTAAACTTAGGTTATAAATTCAATTATAAATGCAATCGCGTTTTGGTGTTTTGACATGGCGATCACTATTCATTTTATACTGGTGTAATTTCTTAATTTTGCCCTAACTTCCTGTGCGGAAATTACTTTACCAGCTTGACTGTCAGTAAGTCCAGCCGCGTTGCGTCTACGCATTTTTATTTTGTAAATAAGTACGATCGCTTATTTAAAATCAATTTAACTTCAACTACTTTGTTGCTGTTCCAAACACAGCTAACAAACATTATCAAAACTCACAAGATTAACAGACATAATATTATGATTATATTAATCTGAAATGGTTTTAGTAATTATTGTGCGATCGCGCAGATGAAGAAGTTATTGCATCTGTATTTTATTTCCCCAGTGGTAAAATTCCCGCGTCATTTACATCTTCTACTAAACTTTGTACTTTGATAGGCACAGCTATGCTGTGCCTGTACCATGTATATTCAGTCTCCCAAATAAATACCCATACCACGAGCGGTTTTAACTAAAGTACCATTGGGATCGACAGCGCTATATTGAGCGATCGCTTCTATAATTGGTACACTTAATACTTGGCGATTTTGCCATGTTACCATGCGATCGTATTTACCCTCTGCAATTAGATTAACGGCTGCAACACCAAAAGCTGTTGCAACTAATCTATCTAGTGGTGAAGCAGTTCCACCGCGTTGAATGTGTCCTAAAACTGTAACTCGTGTTTCTACACCAATGTGTTCAATAATTTTATCTGCCAAATATTCACCAATTCCGCCATATCGAGATTGACCTAAGCGATTTGTAATCGTCACATTTTCCCCATCGTGGGTACGAACCGCTTCAGAAACAATTATCAAACAATAGTTTTTGCCTTTCTCTTGGCGTTCTTTGATTTTGTGGCAAATATGCTCAACTGTGTAAGGAATTTCGGGAATTAAAATTACATTCGCTCCCCCCGCAATTCCCGCAGCTATTGCTATGTGTCCGGCATCACGACCCATTACTTCCAAAATCATGACTCGGCTATGACTTGCAGCAGTAAAATGTAACCTGTCTAGTGCTTCCGTGGCAATATTGACTGCTGTATCAAAACCGATGGCGTGTTCGGTAACGCCAATATCGTTATCAATGGTTTTGGGAATACCTACTAAATTAATACCACCTTGTTGAGCTAGGCGACGCAAAATTGCCAAGCTACCATCGCCGCCGATACCAATCAAAGCGTCTAAACCTAGTTCATGATAACCTGCAATAATTTCTTCGGAGCGATCGCATAAACTTCCATCCGCCATCGGAAAAGCAAAAGGGTCGCCTTTATTGGTCGTCCCCAACATTGTGCCACCCGCAGTTAACAATGAGTCAACTCGGTCAACTTCCAGGTTGGTAAATTGCGGCGGACGCGCCATTAATCCTAGAGTCGCTTGACGAATTCCTAAAACCTCCCAGCCGTAAGTATTTACAGCACAATTTACTACAGCCCTAATCACAGCATTTAAACCAGAACAATCACCTCCACTCGTAAGAATTCCTATGCGTTTGGGTTCTCCCACATTTTTTATTGACATTTTGATCCAAATGTATACGTTAAGTAGTCGATGAAACTTAAGCCAAAGTTAGCAGTAGATTAAACTCAAGCAAAAGTCCTCTCTGTTAATGCCAAAGTAATTTTATGTTTCTTTTGGATCTAAAAACAAAACAAAGTCTAAAAATTCAGCACCTCTTGAGCTAAAAGTCAAAATTTATGTGGGTTTAGTACGATCGGCGATGAAATGAGGTAAACTTTGAGTTTAATTTTTTTAATATTCTGACTACTGAATTCTGACTCCTGAATACTACAACTAAGGTTATCTCAGCTGTAAAATATAAGTGTAGAGCAAGTAGTAGATTAAACCTCGGCAAAAGCAAACCCTAAAAATGCCAGGGTAATTTTATGCTTGTTTTGTGTCTAAGAAAAAACCAAGTTATCCCAGCTAGAAAATATGAGGGTGGAGCCAAAGGTGACTAGTATTGAAAATTACACTTTCTCTTTTTCAGAAGAAGTAACAATTCCCCAGGCTCCTCCTGAATTCAAATCAGGTTTTATCGGCATTGTTGGTCGTCCAAATGTCGGTAAATCTACTTTGATGAATCAGTTAGTAGGACAGAAAATTGCCATCACCTCACCAGTAGCACAAACTACACGTAACCGTTTGCGCGGTGTATTAACTACACCAGAAGCGCAGTTAATATTTGTAGATACACCAGGAATTCATAAGCCCCATCATCAATTGGGCGAAGTATTGGTGCAAAATGCCAAAATTGCCATTGAATCGGTAGATGTAGTGTTATTTGTGGTAGATGGATCTGTAGCTTGTGGATCGGGCGATCGCTACATTGCCGAATTGCTTAGTCGCAGCAAAACACCAGTAATTCTGGGTATGAACAAAACCGACCAACAACCGGCTGATTCGCAGTTTCTAGATGATAGTTACGCCCAAATGGCCCAATCCCATGAATGGGAAATCGTGAAATTTTCTGCCAAGACTAGTACCGGATTACCGCAACTTCAAGAATTATTAATTAAACATTTAGAAATTGGGCCATTATATTATCCTCCAGACTTGGTAACTGACCAGCCAGAACGCTTTATTATGGGTGAATTGATCCGAGAACAAATTTTATTATTGACTCGTGAAGAAGTACCCCATTCAGTAGCGATCGCCATTGATCTAGTAGAAGAAACTCCCAGCATTACCCGCGTACTTGCTACCATCAACGTCGAGCGTGATTCTCAAAAAGGCATACTCATCGGCAAAGGTGGAGCAATGCTCAAAGCAATTGGTAGTGAAGCCCGCGAACAAATTCAAAAATTAATCGCTGGCAAAGTTTATCTAGAATTGTTTGTGAAAGTCCAGCCAAAATGGCGACAGTCGCGGATTAGTTTAGCAGAGTTAGGCTATCGCGTGGAAGAATAATAATTGGTCATTTGTCATTGGTCATTGGTCATTTGTCATTGGTCATTGGTCATTGGTAACTTGTACTGAGCGACTTGTACCGAGCAAAGTCGAGGTAAGCCGTTGACGCAGCCTCTCCAAGAGTTGTATTGTCATTGGTTATTGGCAGGTGAAAAAAGCAAAAAACAAAAGCCAAAAGACTAATAACTAATGACAAATGACAAATGACAAATGACAAATGACAAATGACAAATGACAAATGAC
>NZ_JAVRCL010000014.1:0-127770 GCF_034530775.1 Nostoc sp. DedSLP04
GTGGATGAACGAGTCTTTGATGTGGATTCATCCAGTTCAAAGGTGGATGAACGAGTCTTTGATGTGGATTCATCCAGTTCAAAGGTGGATGAACGAGTCTTTGATGTGGATTCATCCAGTTCAAAGGTGGATGAACGAGATTCTAATACCAATTTGAAAAAAGAATGCGACAGATACATACGGACATACCTTTGTTCTGTCTGGCTTTCTTAATTTTGAATTTTGAATTGATATAACTCTCCTTCATCCCCAATCCCCAATCCCTAATTCTCACTCACTGAGACAACCGCCAAATCTTAATCGTGTTATCTTCACTACCGCTAACAAGGGTTTTGCCATCAGGAGTGAAGGTAACAGATGTGACGGTGTTGGTGTGCCCTGCTAATGTGAGAATTTCTTCTCCTGTAGCTGTATTCCACAGTTTGATAGTGCGATCGCGGCTACCACTAGCAACAATTTTACCATCGGGACTGAAGGCTACGGATGTGACAGTATTGCTATGTCCGGCTAAGGTGCGAAGTTCTCTTCCCGTAGCTAAATTCCAAAGTTTAATGGTGCGATCGCGGCTAGCACTGGCTAAAGTTTTACCATTTGGGCTAATAGCCACAGTTGTCACTGTTTGAGAATTTCCTTCTAGTGTGCGGATTGGGTATCCCTTTGCTAGATTCCAGATTTTGATCGTCTTGTCAAAACTGCCACTGGCCAGAATCACACCATTAGGACTAATAGCCACTGACCGCACCCAAAATGTATGCCCTGTTAGTGTCCGAATTTGCTCTCCTGTTGCCAAATCCCAGATTTTAATCGTGTTGTCATCACTAGCACTAACTAAAGTCTCGCTATCAGCACTGATGGCTAGGGCATGAACTGAGTCAGAATGCCCTATAAGAGTGCGAATTTGTTTTCGCGTTGCCAAATTCCAGATTTTAATCGTGTTGTCATCACTAGCACTAACTAGAAGTTTGCCATCTGGACTAATTACGACGACATTCACCTGCTGAAAATGCCCTTTGAGTGAAGCGATTAGTTTTCCGGTTGCGAGATTCCAAAGTTTGATAGTGCCATCGTCGCCACTGCTGGCTATGGTTTTACCATCAGGACTGATGGCGACAGATAAAACTGAGTTTTCGTGTCCTTGGAGGGTGTTAGCTAAGGAAACTTTACCCAAGCTAATCTGGCTCAAAATCGCATCATTTTTACTAGGACTATTTTGTTGCATCAACCTAGAGACCAAACTGGTTTGAATCTGGCGAAAATTTTTATACCAAGATTCGCTGAATCCAAATAACAGAATGAAAGCACTTACCAAAATTAAAATTCTCAGTAAGGGATAGCTTTTTGGTAAAGCTGGTGCTTTAGTTGGTGGTAATTTCCCAGATGACTTACCCGCAGGTGGCAGTGCGAGGAGTTGTTTTGGAGTCAAATCTCTCAGGACTTCTTCGGCTGACTGGTAACGTTCCTGGATATCTTTTTTCAAAAGCTTGTCGATGACAAAATCCAACTCAGGATTTAACGGACTTCGCAAATATTCCCGCCAATTACTTACCCAAGCGTACCCAGATTCCATCCACAACTGAAATGGGGAATTTCCCGTTAGCAGATGAAAGCAGGTAGCCCCCACACCGAACAAGTCGCTGGCGGGGAAAGCTTTCCCATCTCTAATTTGTTCTAGGGGAGAATAACCATGCGAACCAATGGATGTGCCAGATTTCTGCTGAACTTTGGCGGTAAATTGCTTTGAGGAGCCAAAATCAATCAAACTTAATCGCCCATCATTTTTATTGCGGATAATATTTTCTGGCTTGATGTCTCGATGAATAATTTTGCGATCGTGGATAAATTTTAGGATGGGTAGTAAATCTAGCAAAATAGATTGAATGTCTCTAGCGTTATAAGCTTTGCGCTGTTGCAACTCCTTTAACAAATTATCTCCATTAATAAACTGCTGCACCAAATATAGGCAGCCGTCTTGCTCAAAATAAGCTATCAAAGTCGGAATTTGAGGATGTTCCCCAAGGTCTTGTAGTCGCTGCGCTTCTTCGGCGAACAACTCCATCGCCTTTTTTTGCGACCAAGTTCCTTGGAATTTTGGAGCTAATTGCTTGATAACACAGCGTTCATTGAGTTTATCTACGTCTTCTGATAGATAGGTTCTGCCAAATCCCCCCTCATCTGAAAGGACTCGGATCACACGAAAGCGATTTCTTAAAAGTGACACCAGCGGGGTGCTACAACTTTGGCAAAACTTCTTTCCATTGGGATTCAGGGGATTTGAGCAATCGGGATTTAAGCAGCAGATCATGATCTGACAGGCGCGACTGCATGACAACTTAGGCTAAGTTTGTCCCGAACTTTCCCTTAAAATAATTGACTCTCGCTTACTTGTGGTAGATAAACCCTGTTCTGGGGATTGGGGAATTACTTATATAGTTAGCTTTTGTAAATAGTAGTCAGTCTTCCTCATCTGTGGAAAACTACGAGAGCCATAAGATTAATTATTCTATCGATTATATAATAATCTAAATAAAAATATTTTTTTTAACTTTTAAACCTAGTAATTTTGCTTGTATCTTAGCAAGCGACAACTGACTAAGTATTGAATATAAACCCTGATTAATGAATCATTACTGACTATCAAATATAGTTAAAATGCTTACTAAATTTGTTTTAGCTATTTTCAATTGCCCATAATTAATTATTCATTTGATACTTCAGCTAAAAAGGCTGCAACTTACAGCAAATTTCAAGTCGATGCGATACACAAGCTAAGTCTGTTACCCAGGTATAAAGCATGTTTTACTCCTGAATTCTGAATTCTGCTGTATGTTATCTTGTTTCCTTGAATCTTGCTCTCCATTTCCGAATGGCATTAGCAGTTCTAGCTACAGGTGGCATGTATACATCATAATTTTCGTGTTGTATAATTTCATGCTGTGTAATTTTGGTTTGTGTAATTTCGTGTTGTGTAATTTCGTGTTGTGTAATACTTTTATTATTTAATTTTTGGGTAGTTAAACAGTTAGCCAAAGTAGGCAAATAACTTTCACTACTTAAAGCTTTCATCACTTCATCGGCAGTCTTAAACCGCTCCTCTAAAGTAATTTTCACCATTTTTCCTAAAATCTGGGCGAAACTGTTGCTGATATTTACCTGTTTTTGCCAAGATATTTCACCAGTTTTTGGGTCGTAGTCCAATTCTAAAGGACTTTTAGCAGTCAACATAAAAATGCAGGTTACACCCAGTGCATAAATATCACTGGCATAAACTGGACGTAAAGAAAACTGTTCTGGTGGTGCAAATCCCTTAGTACCGATAAAGTTGGTTTTTACAGCTTGATTGATTGAGTTTTCACAAGCATCAACTAATTTCTCTTTCACCGCACCAAAATCAATCAGCACTATGCGCCCATCATATTCACACCGCAATAAATTCTGAGGCTTAATATCCCGATGAATTACATGATGTTTATGAAGATACTGTAAGACAGGTAATAATTCCTGTAAGAACTGCTTAACTGAGGATTCACTTTTGGGCCCAGTTTGCCGCACTTCTCGCGCCAAAGTCAAACCTGGCACATATTCTTGAATTAAAAAAAACTCTCCATTTGCCTGAAAGTAGTCTAATAACATGGGAATTTGCGAATGACTACCGAGTTGTCCCAAAATTCTTGCTTCTTTTTCAAAGCGCATACATGCCCTTTGCCAACTTTGAGGACTAGTCACTTTTGGACAAAGCTGTTTAATAACACACAGTGGCTTTCCAGGTAATACGGCATTTTTGGCTAAAAATGTTACGCCAAAACCACCTCTACCTAAAATTTGCAGTATTTCATAGCGATCGCGAAATAGCCGTTTGGAACCACACATCTGACTCAACTGAGTTGGTTGTGAAATGCTCTCTTGATAATTCGTTGTTTTTTGAGGAAAACGATTCATTAGTATAAAGTATCTGCTTTTAAATGTTTCTAATTCTATGACAATTCTTTATTGGCAACAGTAAGATTACTGAATCTTTGTCAAATCCTCATTACTCTTCAAAAAGTAAAAATAAATTTTTGTAGAACTAGTCTTTTCACGGATGTGTGACGATCTAATTTGTAGTTTTGTAAAGGTGAAAGTCTGTTGCGTGGGTATTTATAAAAATTTTGTATGAAGATACACATAATAAAACCCCTCTATTTTAACAAAAGGGGGACGGCGTAGCCGGGGATAAAAATATGTAGTTTTACACTTAGTACATTTCTATAAATGTAAGGACTTGCATTCTTACGTTCGCAAAGCGTCCCGCAAAGATGGGATATTTTTTTGACTATACAGCAGCTTTCAAATTACTTAGGTACACAACGATTCGTCTGTTACCCAGGTATAAAGCGTATTTTACTTTTGAATTCTGCTGTAAGTCCCTAAGCTGGTGGAGTTTGTGAAGGGAAAATATCTGTGAAATTATCCTCAACCAGCAAATCTGGTGTTTGCATAATAAATGGGAGTTCGGCTCCCACAAGACCTCTTTGGATGCGTTCTAAAGTCTCACTAAAAACGATAAACAGAGGATATACAGTATTAGCTCCCTCACTCAAAATATGACTCTGACGGAGAGGCATCAACCACTCATAATCATTGTCTAGATAAACTTGGGTTTGTCGCCAACGTCCTAACAAATCAGAAAAGTCTTCGTCAGCGCGATGAATAAAGACTAAAATTTCTGCACCAGTTTTGATTTTCCACTCTGGATCGCACATCAAAATTGCCACATCACAGGGTAAGCAAATCGTTTTTAAGGCTGTTGTAGCAGGATTGCGAAGCCGAACAATTGGCAAGGGTATAGTAATGACACTTTCATCTGGACGGCGCAGACTGGGAATCATCTCCAAGTAGGGCCGATATTGCTTTAGTAAGGCGATCGCAGCTAGATGATTGCTGTACTCTGCCAAACTCGCTTCGTACTGAGATTTTTGCACAGTCATAGTTTATTAAATAATGAGGAGTGAGGAGTGAGGAGTTAGGAGTTAAGAATAAAATTAATTAGTGATAAGCTAAAAGTTAGGAATAAAAAATTTTAATTCCTAACTCATAACTTCTAACTCTTAACTATTAATCCTTTATCCCAGCTTTTCAAATACTGCAAACATAGGCAGATACATCGCTAGCAAAATGGTTCCAACCATTCCCCCTAGAACCACAATCATCACCGGTTCCAAAATACTGGTCATTGCTTTTACTGCTTGCTCGACTTCATCTTCATAGAAATCGGCAACTTTCATCAACATTCCATCTAATTCTCCAGTTTCTTCTCCGATACTAATCATCTGAATTGCCATAGCCGGAAAAACGGCATCTTTTTGTAAAGCAATGCTAATCATGCCTCCTTGTTGAATCTCCATCCGGGCTGCGTCTATGGCATTAGCAATCACTTGGTTTCCTGATGTGTCTCGGACAATTTCTAAGCAAGTTAAAATTGGTACACCTGAACGAGTCAAAGAACCAAAAGTCCGGCTAAAGCGGGCAACTGAAGATTTTTGAATTAAATCACCAAACAATGGCATCTTCAAGGAAAAACGATCGATTGTGATGCGACCAACAGGAGTTTTAGAGTATTGTGTAAAGGCAAATTTCAGTCCGATAAGAGCAGCAAGAAGAACTAAAGCACCTGGACTTCTCAAAAATTTACTAGCATCCATCAAGAATTGCGTTAGAGGTGGTAATGAGATTCCAATTTGTACAAAAATAGTGGCAAAAATTGGAATAAGAAAAATAGTCATGCCAAGAAAGATAGCAACTGCGATAAAACCCACGACCGTTGGATAAGACAGTGCTGATTTAATTTGGTTTTGTAACCGGGCAACATCTTCTAACAACTTAGCTAAACGATTTAATACTTCGTCTAGAACACCACCAACTTCGCCAGCTTGAATCATACTCACATATAATCCATCAAAACAGTCAGGATGCTTCCGCATTGCCTCTGAAAGATTCATTCCGCTTTGAACATCGGTGCTAATGTCTACAAGGGCTTGTTTCAATTTAGTATTACTACACTGTTCGGAAAGCACCCCCAAACTTCTAACGATCGCAACTCCCGCATTCATCAAAACGGCAAATTGACGCGAAAAAACGGCTTTGTCTTTCACAGAAACCTTAACTAAGGAATTCTGGAAATTTTTGAAGGCAACATCTGGCTGAAATCCCTGAGATTGCTTGAGTTCTTGGATTACAAAACCTTGATCTCTAAGATTAGTACGAGCTTGTACCAAGGATTCAGCAACAATTTTTTCTGTTCGAGATTTCCCTTGCGAATCCCGAACACGGGCAACGAAGTTTGGCATAAAATAAATTCAAAATAGTTGTTATTAATTGGGCATGAGATAATTTTATTTTTGATTTTGGATTGAGGATTTTGGATTAAATTTCAATCTAAAATCCAAAATCTAAAATCTAAAATTATTACTCCCCAGTTCCTTTAATGTGCTTTGGCTGCCGCACCAGGTTTAGCACCTGCTGCCTGCGGTGGTACAGAAGTACCGATGAGACGTTGAATTTCATCAGGCTTAGAAGTCTTAGACATTGCCGCTTCAAAAGAAATTGTTCCTGCTTTGTAAAAATCAGCTAAAACCTTCTCCAGGGTTTGCATTCCCAATTTGCCACCAGTTTGAATCGCTGAATAAATTTGAGATGTTTTACCTTCTCGAATCAAGTTGGAAATAGCAGGAGTGACAATCAGAATTTCTTGAGCCATTACCCGACCATACTCACCAGGTTTAGGGCTTTTCTTGGACACTAAGGTTTGGCTAAATACCGCCACTAACGAGTTAGACAGTTGCACCCGCACCTGGGTTTGTCTTTCATGGGGGAAAACGTCAATAATCCGGTCAACCGTTTGTGCAGCGGAACTGGTGTGTAGTGTACCAAATACCAAGTGTCCTGTTTCTGCTGCGGAAATCGCCAAAGAAATTGTTTCTAAATCGCGCATTTCCCCTACCAGAACAATGTCTGGATCTTCCCGCAAAGCTGCTTTCAAAGCATTAGCAAAGCTTTTAGTATCTTCACCTAATTGCCGTTGGTGAACCAAACTTTTAATTGGTTCGTAGACAAATTCAATTGGATCTTCTACCGTCAAAATATGCTCTGCCTTGGTGCGGTTAATCAAGTCAATCATTGCCGCTAGGGTTGTTGTCTTGCCTGAACCTGTAGGGCCTGTCACCAGAATTAGTCCTCTGGGCTTATCTGTCATTTCCCGCACGATATCTGGCAAACCTAACTTTTCAAAGTTAGGAATCTTAGAACTTAATGCTCGTAAGCAAGCAGCATAAGAACCACGTTCTTTATAAACATTGACTCGAAAGCGAGCTAAACCTTTTACACCATAAGAACAATCCAACTCCCAGTTCTGCTCTAAGGTTTTACGCTGGGTGTTGTTGAGCATACTAAAAATTAGCCTTTGACATTGATCTGCTGTTAATACATGCTCACCTATGGGCGTAAGTTTGCCACTGATGCGGAAGTAAGGAGGCAAACCTGCGGATAAGTGCATATCCGAGCCACCCAATTCAATCAACTGCTCCATCAAATCTTCAATCATCATTTCCATAGTTCTGCTTCCTTTTAATGTTTTTTATTTGTCATTTGTCCGTTGTCATTTGTCCTTTGTTATTTGTCAGTTGTTTAAAGTTATTAAGCATTCACCAATGACTAATGACTAATGACTAATGACTATTCTTAAAACCGAGCTGTCATACAGTAAGGACAATCCAGCCATTCTTGTTTCAATGTGGCATCACAACTTCGGCAGGTAAGACCTGTCTTACGTTTGGCTTTTAACTCTGCTTCCAAGCCAGTATCAGTAAACGTCACTCGTTCTACTTCTTCTAGAGTGGTGGAACCTTCACGCACTAAGTCCAAACTGTAAGCCAGCAAGGTTTTCATGCCCTCTTCTATTGCCACTTCCTTGATGCGTTCGGTGGGTGCATCTTCGTTGATCAGAGTTTGCAGGTTTTCGGTGACTCGCATGACTTCATAAACACCACAACGCCCTTTGTAGCCGACACCATTACATTTTGGGCAAAGGTGATTTTTGGCTTTGGCATCTGCGATCGCATCTAATGTCAAGGTGTTAGCTTTATAGAAGGTGACTCCGACATCAGAGGAAGCTGATAGACCATAACGAGCTAGTTCCTCGGTTGTGGGAGTGTAGGGGACACGACATTCAGAACATACACGCCGCACCAAACGTTGAGCTAAAACGCCAATTAGGGAACTAGAAACCATGAAAGGCTCAATCCCCATTTCTCCCAAACGAGCGATCGCTCCTGGGGCATCATTGGTATGTAAGGTAGTTAATACTAAGTGACCGGTCAAGGCAGCTTCAATTGCGGTTTTTGCCGTTTCCTTATCCCGCGTTTCACCCACCAGTAGCACATCTGGATCTTGCCGCAAGAAAGCCCGTAGAGCGGTAGCAAAATCTAGCCCTTTTTCCCGAATCACCTGTACTTGAGTAATCCCTGGAAGGCTATACTCAATTGGGTCTTCTACTGTACTGATATTAATACCGGGATCGTTCTTTTCTGAAAGTGCAGAATACAGCGAAGTTGTTTTTCCCGAACCAGTTGGCCCAGTTACCAAAATTAACCCAAACGGACGGCTAACCATATCCTTGACAATATTCAAAGTCTCTGGATCGGTAATTAACTTATCTAATCCCAGTTGGGTGGAGGAGTTATCCAAAATCCGCAGTACCACCTTTTCCCCGTAGCGACTGGGTAAGGTATTCACCCGGAAATCCACCTTACGTCCCTCAAACAGCCGCCGGATGCGTCCATCTTGAGGTAGACGGCGTTCAGCAATGTCTAGATTGGAGATGATTTTAAATCGGGCTGTCACCGCCGGGATGATTTTTTTCGGCATTGAGGGGAAAGCTTCACGCAGTACACCATCTTTCCGAAAGCGGATGCGTAGGTTTTCTTCTTGCGGTTCGATATGAATGTCAGAAACGCCCTCATGTAAGGCTTTAGCTAGGATTCTATTAACTAGGTTGATAACTGGGGCATCCTCTGCACCCTTCATCGCTGCTCCTAGATCGGCCTCCATTTCTTCAGGAGCATCCGAAATATCAAGATTTCCGAGATTTTCTAAATCTTGACTAATATCTGTAGAGTTTTCTCGTTCCAGGTGCTTCTGCTTAACAGCCATTTCATCCAAATATTGGTTGATTAGCTGTTGGTAATCTTCCTGGGTAATCACCATGCGCTGCAACGCCAAGCCTTGGGGGCGCAAGATGCGGTTCAGGTCATCAGAAGCTTCTAGATTATCTGGAGCAACCATCGCCACTAAAACTGAGGGCGGGGTTTGGTCTTCGTGTTTTGACAGTGGTACTAAGCGATGGCGACGGCAGATATCCACTGGGATGAGGGTTTCAATCAGGTTCCCCATCATCGTGTTGCCAACGGAATTGACTTCTGGATCGAGGAATTCAACTCCGTATAATATTTTCAGTTCAAATAGCTGCTGTTTTTTGTATTGCCTGAGCAACTCAGGCGATAGTTGTTGCCCAGTGATTGACTCTAATACTTCCGTTAAGGGTCTGCCAGATTTGCGGCTTTCAATTAATGCCTGCCTCATCTGTTCGGTATTGACATAGCCAGATTGCACTAGCTTGTTGCCGAAGGGCGAAAACTCTGTTCTGGTAGTTAGAGCGGTACTGCGCCGTTGTGGTGACGAGTAAGTCATAAATGAGCGAATGAGTAGGGGGAACCTCTGCTTAAAGTATTCCCCTACTCTGAGACAGAATTCTCATTTCCCAAAAAAGTCCTGAGTCACGTCGCTTTGCTTTGAATTCAAAATTCAAAATTCAAAATATTTTCAAATAACATAAGGGGCAAATCGCATTCAGCGCTACTATTACAAATTACTCGTTCGGGTTCCCGCCTTAATAGCGTCTGGGCTAACGTGTTCACCATTTGTCACAATAAGAGGACGGTTACATCACTTCCAGGAACTTGTTGGCAATAAAATCAGCCTCAGTGGCATGTCGTGGATGACGACGGTTGCAAGCTGTGGAGATACACTGCCATAAATAGGATCTGGAATGAATAGACAATGATCGATGAAAATAAACAGATAAACAATACAAGCCAGCAATTGGGTGAACCAACAGAGGTAAAGCAAGCAATGAAGAGTGACTTCCCAGCCCAAGTTAATTTCAATGAATCTGGCAGCGAGGTGACAGAGCAAGTGGCGGGCCAAACAAATGTATCGGGGGATACTGCTACCGTCAATTCAGAAAATAGCGTCGCTGCAACTGAGAAAACTGGAGTGGAAACAGCAGCTTTGGCAGAACTGACTCAACAAATCGAGTCCGTCAAAACGCAACTGGAAGAGCGTAGTACTCAATATATGCGGATCGCCGCTGATTTTGAGAATTACCGGAAACGCACTAGCAAAGAAAAAGAAGACCTAGAGTTGCAGGTGAAGCGGAATACGATTTTGGAATTGCTACCAATAGTCGATAATTTTGAGCGGGCGCGATCGCACCTCAAACCGCAGTCTGAGGGCGAAATGACCATGCACAAAAGTTACCAAGGCGTTTACAAACAATTAGTAGATAGCTTGAAACGCTTGGGTGTATCGCCAATGCGTCCCGAAGGTCAAGAATTCGATCCTAACCTGCACGAAGCAGTAATGCGGGAACCTACGGATGAACATCCTGAAGGAACAGTGTTAGAAGAGTTAGTGCGCGGATATTACTTGGGCGATCGCGTGCTACGCCATGCAATGGTCAAAGTAGCTGCTCCCAAGGAAGATACACCTTTTGCACCAGAAGATCAGTCGAGTTCAGCCAGCAGTTAAGCTGTAGTCGCTCGTCTCGCTGACCTCAAGTGCCTGGGTTATAGCAAGGACGAGCATCGCGTACCAAAACAAAAACAAGGCTTTGGATAACTCTCTGTGTTTCAACTTCTTTCTTGCTAGCAGCAACAGGGGTTCCACAGATGTTATCCGCTAGCCTTTGTTCTTAGCAAAAAAGTTAGTCCGCGACATATTACAGCAGAAATATTCAGTAAAAATACTGGTAAAGATGGGAAAAGTTATTGGGATCGACTTAGGCACTACTAACAGTTGCGTCGCAGTTTTGGAGGGTGGTCAACCACTTGTGATCTCCAATTCTGAAGGTGGACGAACTACTCCAAGTATTGTGGGATTTGGGAAGAGTGGCGATCGCTTGGTTGGTCAATTGGCAAAGCGCCAAGCCGTAACCAATGCTGAAAACACAATTTACAGTATTAAACGATTCATCGGGCGGCGTTGGGAAGATACTGAAGTAGAACGCGATCGCGTCCCCTACAACTGCATCAAAGGTCGAGATGAGACTGTTGATGTCCAAATTCGCTCAAAAAACTATACGCCCCAAGAATTATCCGCGATGATCCTGCAAAAGCTGAAGCAGGATGCAGAAAACTTTTTGGGTGAGGAAGTCACTCAAGCAGTGATCACCGTACCAGCATATTTCACAGATGCCCAAAGACAAGCAACTAAAGATGCTGGCACAATTGCTGGACTAGAAGTTCTGCGAATCATTAATGAACCAACAGCTGCGGCTTTAGCTTTCGGATTGGAAAAGCAAGACCAAGAGCAGCTAATTTTAGTATTTGACTTGGGAGGCGGTACTTTTGACGTATCGATCCTGCAACTTGGGGATGGCGTTTTTGAAGTGAAGGCGACTTGTGGTAACAACCACTTGGGTGGAGACGACTTTGATAATGCGATCGTCCTTTGGATGATGGAACGTTTCCAAGAACAAGAGAAAATCGACCTTTCCAAAGACAAAATGGCACTGCAACGCCTGCGGGAAGCTGCGGAAAAGGCAAAAATTGAACTCTCCAGCATGGTGAATACCTCCATCAACTTGCCCTTTATCACAGCGGATGACACTGGGCCAAAGCATCTGGAGATGGAACTCAGTCGCTCGAAATTTGAAGAACTCGCCGCGAAATTAATTGAAGCGACCATCGAACCACTGATCCAATCGCTCAAAGATGCGGATCTCAAACCAGAAGCTATAGATCGGATTATTTTGGTAGGTGGTTCTACCCGTATTCCAGCAGTCCAAAACGCGCTAGTTAAGTTTTTCAACGGCAAAGCTCCCGATCGCTCCATCAACCCTGATGAAGCTGTAGCATTGGGAGCAGCTATTCAAGCAGGTGTGTTAGGTGGTGAAGTCGATAATCTCTTACTACTGGATGTTACCCCTCTGTCCTTGGGAATTGAAACTTTAGGTGAAGTGTTCACCAAAATCATTGAACGCAACACTACAATTCCTACGAGTCGGTCACAAGTTTTTTCCACCGCCGTTGATGGGCAAACCTCAGTGGAAATTCACATCCTCCAAGGTGAACGAGCGATGTCACGAGATAACAAGAGTCTCGGCAAGTTTTTGCTAGCAGGAATTCCCCCATCGCCCCGTGGTGTACCGCAAATTGAAGTATCCTTTGAAATCGATGTCAACGGCATCCTCAAGGTTTCTGCCCAAGATAAAGGTACAGGTAGAGAACAGAGTATCAGGATTACCAATACAGGTGGTTTGAGTAGCAACGAGGTCGAACGGATGCGCCAAGAGGCCGAACTGTTTTCCGAAGAAGATAGAAGACGTAAAGAACTGGTTGAACTCAAAAACCAAGCAGATAATTTGTTGTTCAGTTATGAATCTACAATCAAGGATAATAGCAACTTTATCGGCGATCAGATGAAGACCTTGGCCAGTGAAAAAGTTGCACAACTCCAAGCTGCAATGATTGACTCCAGCATTTCCACAGTGGAATTTAAGCAGCGCTTAGACGACTTCCAACAAACCTTGTTTGCAATTGGTGCTGATGTCTACAATCGAGCTAACAGCCAAACTGATGAGATTGAAGGGGGTTCATCTAGTCACTTTACCCCAGAAGTAGACTCACCAATGAATGGCACGCTCATACCACAATTCAACTTTGATTTTGACGAAGAAAGTACAGCTCAGGCTGATTATGAGGCGATAGATTAGGGATTGGGGACTAAGGATTGGGGATTGGGCATGGGGCACGGGGCATGGGGCATTGGGAAAGAGGAGGCAGAAGTTCAAAAATGTTTGAATTTTGAATTTTGAATTTTGAATTTTGAATTGATTTGTCCCCTTGTCCCCAATCCCCAATATCCTAATTTGTAAATTTTTATGAAGATATTTTAATATATTTAAATATTTAACGAAGTTTCACAAGACCTCAGTCCTTTGCTAGATTGTAGAAGCAAATTACTTTGGGCTAGGCAATGTGCAAGTTCAGAGCCACTTCCATTGCATAAGGGTGGTTTTCCACACCTCTTGGTGCGGCTAGCCCCTCTGGTTGATGGGCGAGGTTTTCCTCTCCTACGTAGCACAATTGTAAAAGAGACAGCCGACTCGGCAGTGAGAAGTCTGAGCAGAGGCTCCCCCTGTTCCTAACTTCTATAGCTTTTGTCGTCTCCCACGAGGAAAGCACCTGTTGCTCAAGATTTGTCGGTGATTTTTGTAAAAGGTAAAGGGTAAAATCAGTTATTAACAAAAATTAATTTTATCTTCTGCCTGCCCTCCGGCAAGCCGCCCTCTAAAGGATAATGTGTTGCTCTTACATCTCTGTAGGCAAAACACTTAATCCATAGGGTAGCAAGTGACCGTGAATGACGTTCTTCTGACTTCTGCTTTCTTCCTTCTAACTTTTACCTTTGCTATATGGCCCGCGACTATTATGAAATCCTGGGTGTCTCTCGTGACACTGACAAAGAAGAAATCAAACAAGCCTATCGCCGTCTAGCCCGGAAATATCACCCAGATGTGAACAAAGAACCGGGGGCGGAGGATCGCTTTAAAGAAATTAACCGCGCTTATGAGGTACTCTCAGAACCCGAAACCCGCGCTCGTTACGATCGCTTTGGTCCAGAGGGTGTTTCTGGTGCTGGCGCGGGCTTTCAAGATGTCGGCGATATGGGTGGTTTTGCCGATATCTTTGAAAGCATTTTTAGTGGCTTTGCTGGTGGTATGGGTAATCCCACCCAACAAAGACGCCGCAGTGGGCCTGCGAGAGGTGATGACCTGCGGCTAGACCTGAAGTTAGACTTTCGGGAAGCAATATTTGGCGGCGAAAAAGAAATTCGCATTTCCCATCTAGAAAATTGTGAAGTTTGTAGCGGTTCTGGTGCTAAACCTGGAACCCGCCCTCGGACTTGTTCGACTTGTGGCGGTTCAGCTCAAGTACGGCGTGTGACTAGAACACCTTTTGGCAGTTTCACCCAGGTCTCGACTTGTCCCACCTGTAATGGAACAGGGATGGTAATAGAAGATAAGTGTGACGCGTGTGATGGTAAGGGCGCAAATCAAGTCACAAAGAAACTCAAAATTACTATTCCAGCGGGTGTGGATAATGGCACACGTTTGCGGATTTCAAGTGAGGGAGATGCTGGTCAACGTAGTGGGCCTCCTGGGGATTTATACGTTTACTTGTTCGTAAATGAGGACGAGGAATTTCAACGAGATGGAATTAATATTCTCTCGGAAATCAAAATTAGCTACCTGCAAGCGATTTTAGGTTGTCGGTTAGAGGTAGATACAGTAGATGGGCCAGTAGAACTAATCATTCCAGCTGGAACTCAGCCGAATACAGTGATGAAGTTGGAAAATCGCGGCGTACCCCGCTTGGGTAATCCCGTAAGTCGTGGGGATCACATGCTGAACGTATTAATTGATATTCCCAATAAAATCACCCCAGAGGAGAGGGAACTACTGGAGAAGCTAGCTAAAATTAAGGGCGATCGCACTGGTAAAGGCGGTCTAGAAGGATTCTTGGGAAATTTATTTAAGTGATGATGCCCTCTTCTGTTTTAACTCCCGATGCTCAACTTGATTTACGCGGCACCCCTTGCCCGATTAATTTCGTGCGGACAAAACTACGTCTGGAGAAAATGCCATTGGGAGGTTTGCTAGAAGTCTGGTTAGACCCTGGTGAGCCGATTGAGCAGGTTCCTGATAGTTTGACAATGGCAGGTTATCAGGTGGAACAAATTACAGACTGCACTAATTATTTTTCTCTGTTAGTGCGCCGTCCAGTTGCTAGCCAATGACAGGGGAAAATTTTGCCGCAACTGGACAGTTATTGGGTACGGTGGTGGCTGTACAGGCTAATTTTTACCGAGTACAGATGGATCAAGAAGCAGGGGAGCAGAGGAGCAGGGGAGCAGAGGAGAAACTGGATTTAAATGCCTCTTTGCCCTCGCCTCCTCTTTTGCTTTGTACTCGGCGAACACGTCTGAAAAAAATTGGACAACAGGTGATGGTAGGCGATCGTGTTGTGGTAGAAGAGCCAGATTGGGCTGGAGGACGGGGTGCGATCGCTGAGGTTTTACCCCGCCAAAGTGAGTTAGATCGTCCGGCGATCGCCAATGTCAACCAAATCTTATTGGTATTTGCCGTTGCCGATCCACCTTTGGAACCCTATCAACTGAGTCGGTTTCTGATTAAGGCTGAGTCTACTGGTTTGGATGTGCTTTTATGCTTGAATAAAAGTGATTTAATTTCAGCGCCAGAACAACAACAAGTTAGCGATCGCCTGCTCGGTTGGGGTTATGAACCAATATTTATCAGCGTTAAAGATGGTATCAATACTGACCAAGCAGCCAAATACCTGAGCAATAAAATTACCGTAATCGCTGGGCCTTCCGGCGTTGGTAAATCCAGCCTGATTAATACGCTGATTGACTCTCTTCAGCTGCGAGTCGGAGAAGTTTCTGGTAAACTGGCTCGTGGTCGTCATACCACTCGCCATATAGAATTATTTGAGTTACCTAGTGGTGGAATGCTTGCAGACACTCCCGGTTTTAATCAGCCGGATATGGATTGTGTACCAGAAGAATTAATTCATTATTTCCCAGAAGCCAGAAAGCGGTTAGCAGTTGCTAGCTGTCGTTTTAGTGATTGTCTGCATCGAGACGAGCCTGAGTGCGTGGTGCGGGGAGACTGGGAACGATACGAACATTATTTAGAATTTTTGGATGCGGCGATCGCTCATCAAACACAGCTACACCAACAAGCCGATCCAGAATCCACCATGAAGTTAAAAAGCAAAAGCAAAGGCAAAGGGCAGAGTCAATACGAACCCAAGCTAGAAAGTAAAAAATATCGGCGAATTTCCCGCAAGACTCAGTTACAAGACTTGCAAGAGTTATATCGGGATGAGGAATAAAGTGTGCGATGTCTACGACGGGCTGCGCCTACACATTTCTATCTATAAACAAAATATTGTATCGATGTTGGTTCCTCCTAGTCGCTCCATTTGTTTAAAATTGAGCGATATTCCCAATCTTTGTCATCCATATCACCTAAATATATACGACAGTGTTTAGGAACAGCATCATACGCTTGGCGCAAATACTGCTTATTTGTCTCATTTGGCTCATGCTTGTATTGTGTTAATCTCTGTCGGCAAATCTCTCCTGTTGTTAGCTGCCCATTGAGTCGTCGGATCTCGTCTTCAACTTCTTTAACAAACTCTTGCTCCTCAACTCTTGACTTCACTTGATAGGCGGTGAAATTAAGACCAGACACCATCATTGATACTCTTGCTCCTTCAGACAGATGAGTTGTAATCCAACCTTTGCTCACCTTTTCTTTGAAACCATCAAAGTCAACCATCCCCCAGCAATCAATTCTGCCGTCTTTGTAGACCTTAATTTCAGTGACAAAATATTGCTCTCCATTCTTGATAAAGGCTTGCAAAAATACGCCAGGAATGGTTACACCATCAACTATGCGATAGATTGTGTTATGGAAGGACATAATAACAACTCATCGTTATACAGTAGCGGATGACTCATTAAGTTATACGTATTTGCACAACTATTTATTATGCAGAATTTTTTATATAACTGCTCTAAATCAGTTTTGTATGACTAGTTAAGGAACTGCCAAGCCTGATTTGAACATGAAATACTTGCGGTGCTTATTGCGAATATTTACTTCTCCTTTAGCAAACAGTATGTACTGTACTCTTCGCTCGATCTCGGTAGGCCCCTGTGAACGCTTACCATCTGTGTAATGTTCAAATCATAAGATTTTGGCAAATCCTGAGTTTAATTTTTACGTGACAGCAAAAACACGCAGTGGAGGCACAACAATACAATAATATTGGCTGTACCCCTACAAACACTGTATTTAACTCATATTGAAAACTATTCTTACGATCCCCATAAAGTCTTAAAATATTGTTAATTTCAGCCAAACCTCTCGACCTTCAACTTATAAGTATCACCCAAAATCACTATGGCTATCGGCTACGTCGCGCTTGTACTCCACGCACATCTACCCTTCGTTCGTCACCCAGAAAGTGACTACGTGCTGGAGGAAGAATGGCTCTATGAAGCCATCACAGAAACTTACATCCCCTTATTGAAAGTATTTGAAGGCTTAAAGCGAGACGGTATTGACTTTAAAATCACGATGAGTATGACACCCCCTTTGGTGTCAATGCTTCGCGATCCTTTGCTTCAAGAACGCTACGAAGCACACTTAGCTCAACTAGAAGAACTTATAGCACTAGAAGCAGAACATAATGTCAACAACGGACATCTTCGTTATTTAGCTGAACATTACGCAACTGAATTTAGTGAAGCGCGTCAGCTATGGGAACGCTACGACGGTGACTTGGTGACAGCTTTTAAGAAGTTCCAAGACAGTAACAACCTGGAAATCATCACTTGCGGCGCTACTCACGGCTATTTACCGTTGATGAAAATGTATCCACAAGCAGTGTGGGCGCAAATTCAGGTAGCCTGCGAACATTACGAACAAAGCTTTGGACAAGCACCCAGAGGCATTTGGTTGCCGGAATGCGCCTACTATGAAGGTTTAGACCGGATGCTAGCCGATGCTGGGTTACGCTACTTCCTCACTGATGGGCATGGCATCCTTTACGCCCGTCCCCGGCCGCGCTTTGGCACTTATGCCCCAATTTATACAGAAACTGGTGTTGCTGTCTTTGGTCGAGATCATGAATCTTCCCAACAGGTATGGTCTTCTGAAGTGGGTTATCCTGGGGCGGCGGAATATCGGGAATTTTACAAAGATTTGGGCTGGGAAGCAGAATATGAGTACATCAAGCCCTACATCATGCCCAATGGTCAGCGAAAAAATACGGGCATTAAGTATCACAAAATTACGGGGCGGGGCTTAGGTCTCTCAGATAAGGCGCTCTACGATCCTTATTGGGCTAGGGAAAAGGCAGCAGAACACGCTGCTAATTTTATGTATAATCGAGAGCGGCAATCTGAGCATCTATATGGTATAATGCAGCGACCGCCAATTATCGTTTCGCCTTATGACGCAGAGTTATTTGGACATTGGTGGTATGAAGGCCCTTGGTTCATCGATTACCTATTCCGCAAGTCATGGTATGACCAAAAAACATATCAAATGACCCATTTAGCAGACTATTTGCGGGAGCAGCCGACGCAGCAAGTTTGTCGTCCTTCGCAGTCTAGTTGGGGTTTCAAGGGTTTCCACGAGTATTGGTTGAATGAGACGAACGCTTGGGTTTATCCGCATTTGCACAAAGCTGCTGAACGGATGATTGAAATCTCGCAACTGGAACCAGAAGATGAGTTGGGGTGGAAAGCATTGAACCAAGCAGCGCGGGAATTGTTATTAGCACAATCTTCCGACTGGGCATTTATTATGCGGACAGGAACAATGGTACCCTATGCAGTTAGACGGACGCGATCGCACCTGATGCGGTTTAATAAGCTCTATGAAGACGTGAAAATCGGTAAAATTGACAGCGGTTGGCTGGAAAAAGTCGAATTAATGGATAATATCTTCCCCGAAATCAACTATCGCGTCTACCGTCCGCTATAGTTTCACAAAAAATAATTAACAGCAGTAGGGTGGGCATTGCTCACCCTATATTATTAGCTAAAGGCTATCTGGATCAATATTTAATTCTCGGAGTTTAGCAGCTAATCTTTGCGCTTTCTCTTCTGCGGCTTGTCGTGCAGTTGCTTCCTCTTCATGAGTTAGCAGTGTTTGACCCGTAGCTGGATTGTAAAAGCGCAGTTCCGCCTCTAGACGCAACTCTAGCCCTAAAACTTCACTGGATAGGGACACTGTACCATTTGGCAAGATATTGGTTGCCACTGGGAAATAATTTCCATCAACCAACTGTAAACCCTGAAGTTGGGGATTGAGATAATCGCCTGTGGGGTCATATTGAAAATATTCACGCACTCCCAGAAAGGCATAAATTCCTTTCTTTGCACCTTGGTCTTTGCTGCGGGTGGTTTTTGAGGTAATCTCTAAGACAAAATCTGGGGTTTGATTATTTTCTTCCCAGGTTTTGTAAGAGCGTCTGTCACGGTTTTCCACTCCAAACACCACAAATACATCTGGTGCGACAACTGATTCTGGATAACCTTTTTCGTAGTAAATAAATAGATTACCAGCGACGTATACATCTGGGTGATTTTGAAAATAAATCTGTAGCGCATTTATTGCATAAGCCAAGTAACTGAACTAGATATCACCTTCAGCCATTGGCTTACCATCCTCATCTGGGTACTCAATCGGCGTAACGGGGATATACTCTACTGAGGCTGTCATGGTCAGATACCTCAACTCAACTAGGGCTAGATTCAATACTATCGCTCAAAATGCGATCGCCATGACTGGGAGGTTGTGAAATCACCAAAAATTCCAGATTGCATAGGCGTAGCCCGTCGTAGACATCGCTGCTTAGTCCGAGTTGCTGTCGTTCGGCATCCATAAAACGCTACCAGTGCCATCCACCCAGGTTCTAAGGAATCAACCGATCTGCGCGTAGTTGCTCGAACAGGTCAAAAAACGACTCGTCCGTTTTCTGGTATATGGAGAAGCCGAGTTTGCGGCTCTTCGACATATCGGTCATAACCTCAATCGGACGCCCAAGATCGAGATCGGTGTGCCATGCAGACGATAGACGGCTCAGATCCGGCTCGGTGAGGTTATGCTGCTTTGCGATCTCGCGCCAGACAGCATCTTCATTCGCCATTTCAGCTTCGAGCGGGTGGGTTGTGCCGTCGAAGCCGATGGGATCGATGCCGAACCAGTCAGCCAGCCGCCCCCACAACCATATCCAGCGGAAGATGTCGCCATTGACAACGTTAAACGCCTCGTTGTGGGCCGCTTCGGTCTTCGCCGCCCAGACTAGGTGCTTCGCCAGCACCCGCGCGTCGGTCATGTCGGAGATGCCCTTCCACTGCGCTTCAGAACCTGGCCAGCGGAACGGGCGCCCGGTTTCCTTGCAGATCGCGGCATACACGGCTAGCGTCGTGCCGAGGTTCATCAAATTGCCGACCGCCTTTCCAATGACAGTGTGAGGGCGATGAATGCTCCAGGTGAAACCGTCACGGGCTGCTGCAGCATAGACCTCATCTTCCTGAGCATAATAGAAATTTTCGATGTCGAGTCGGGGCTGCTCCTCGCGCAATGGAGTTTCTGGCAGCGATCCGGCTCTGGCGTATGCATCAAATGGCCCGAGATAGTGCTTGAGACCGGTGACGAGGGCGACGTGCTGCACTGAGTCTTTCAGTGACAGAACATCCAGCAGATTGCGAACCATCGTGCCGTTGACCCTGACATTCTCGGCCTCGGTCGCATTACGCATCCACGTCGTGATAAAGATGTGCGTCGGGGCAATGTCTGACAGCGCAGTTTTCAGGCTAGCTAGATCGAGCAGATCGGCAGTAACAGGGCGTAACCCTTCCACCCCTTTTTTAAGATTTCGGGCCAACCCATAGGTCGTCCATCCATTCGCGATCAGTTCTCTCGCAAGATTGCTGCCGATGATGCCGCTTGCGCCCACAACTAAGGCTGTCCCATCCATGTCGTGTCTCCAGTAGGGAAATTTTCTATAGCAATCCTAAGCCCCAAATTTCCAGGCTTCGTGTAACTAACGTTAAAAAAGACAGGCAAGATGCCTGTCCTACAAGTAGTAATTTAGCAAAGAATTTAGAAATTCATTTCAGCAGCTTGAACTTTTTCAACCTGCTTCTTCTTCAGCACAAGCATAACTTGAGCCAACATTACAAGAGCGATGAACGCAATCATCCATTTGACTCTGGAAGCGTCTTGCAGTACGATTTCTCCATCTGTTTGACCGAATCCACCGACGTTCGGGTTGCTGGTCAAAGCATCACCAGTCTTAACTGCTTGCCCTTCGGAAACAAGCAGGTCTGGCCCTAAAGGAATCGTATCAACGACAACATCACCAGTTTCGGGTTGGATGTTGACTAAATATTTAACGTTACCGTCTCCATCTTCCTCTTTAGCAATCTTGGTAATTGTGCCAGTAGCGGAAGCATTGTAAACAGCGTTATTGCTCTTTTCACCAGTGGGATAAACTTGTCCGCGTCCCCGATTACCACCTACGTGAACTGAATATTTACCGAAGTGGATGTTTTTGTCGGTTGCAGGGTTGGGAGAAAGAACTGGGAAGACGATTTCCTGATACTGTTCGCCAGGTAAAGGGCCGACGATGACGACGTTTTCTTTATCTTCACTGTAGGGTTGGTAGAATGTGTCGCCAACTTCTTCTTTAAGTTCTTCAGAAAGACGGTCTTCAGGAGCAATCTTAAAGCCTTCGGGTAGCATCAGTACAGCACCAACGTTCAAGCCAACCTTGGAACCATCAGCACCAACTTGCTGGGCAGTGAGATCGTAAGGGATTTTCACCACAGCTTTGAATACAGTGTCAGGTAGCACCGATTGGGGAACTTCCACTTCTGTAACCTTGGCGGCTAGGTGACAGTTGGCACAAACAATTCGCCCTGTTGGTTCGCGGGGGGTTTCGGGATAGGTTTGCTGTGCCCAAAAGGGATAGGCGGCAGCTGATTGAGGAAGTGCTAAATCGCTGGTGAAGTAAAATGTCACAGTAGCGATCGCTATGAGCAATGTTTTTACAATCGCTCTAGCACTGCGAGTTAATCTCGCTGTTAGGAAAACATTTCTCATCTCTATAAGGGCGACAATTGAATTAGTCATTAGTCATTGGTCATTAGTCATTAGTCATTAAGCCCTGAACAAAGGACAAATGACTAAGGACAAAATTATTAACCCCACCAAGGTGCATCACCTGTGCGGAAGTCGGTTTCAGTCCAAGGGGTTAAGACGATTTTGTCGTCGTTTACGTTGGTATGGGCTAAAGCCAGAGACAGAGGTGCTGGGCCCCGAACAACTTTACCAGTTTCGTCATACTGAGAACCATGACAAGGACACTTGAATTTGTTCTCAGCAACGTTCCAGGGGACGACACAACCTAAGTGGGTGCAGATGGCGTTAATGCCATAATCTTTGATCGCCTCTTTGCTGTCTACCACAATATAGGTAGGATCTCCTTTTAGTCCTTGGACTAGGTTGCGATCGCCTGCATTCCGGTTTTCTAGAAATTTAGTGACGCTAACATCGTTACCTAGCTCATCTTTTGCTGTTACACCGCCACCTGCGCCACCTGCTGCTGGTGGAATAAAGTACTTGACAACGGGATACAATGCACCCAGAGCTACTCCAGTGACAGTCCCAAAAGTGAGCAGATTCATGAACTGACGACGCCCCATATCGGGCACGTCTGCTGATTCAGAAAATTGAGCCATAATCTACGCGCTCTTTGTGTATTTTGTTAAGCATTTTGACAAAAGTACTAATACTTGAGCAACTCTTGTCTAAGTCGAAATGCTAGCGCTCACAACGATGCCATAATTCTTTGTTCCAAGATATAAACAGCATCTTTTCTGTTAGCATTACATTTCTTTATATCCTTATCATACTGGAGTCACGGAACTTAACATCATAACTAAATGTAAAATCTGATTGAGAAAAGACTATGACAGGACAGGAATTACGTCAGATATTGCTTGATAAGTGGGGATATTCTTATGATGTCCAGTTCCGGCGGGCACAGGGAAAGATATTTTTGCAAGTAATGTGGAAATATCTAGAGCAAGCTTCTTTTCCCTTGAGTGAGGCGGAGTACCAAGAACATCTCGATAGCATTGCCAATTATCTTCATGCCTTGGGTGGGTCAACACAGGTACAAACTTTTATTGCCCAAACACGCGATCGCCCCCGACTTGGCAAGGCTGTCAGCATTCCTCTAGATTTGGGCGAACGTTCTTCAGAATGGATATTGTGACCAATTATTTCATTAACTTTAATCAATTTATGAGTAATTGCAGTATTTTTGAATAAAAAATACTATAACGTCCTGTATAATCCTTTTCCCTATTGGTAAGGTAAGAAAAAATACACCTGTTCAAGGAAAAAGCTAATGGCTTTTATCTCAACATTTGAAATTCTTCTTAAACCTCAACTTCCAAAGGAAATTACAGATACAAAACCTGAACTTATCCCACTAGCGAGAAATATTCTCCAAGGCTATTTCCTGAAGATCGCAAGTCCCATAGCCCTCATCTCTCGTTAAATTGCTCGATAGCCAGAGCAGTCAAACATACGTTGGATTTTTATTTTTTGGAAGTCTCTAATGCTTTTAAATCATCTAAAGTACAGAGCAAACGAGGCTTTTCAGGGTCAGTCAAATCTAGCTGCTCCCAAGATATTGTATAGCCACTGTGGATCTTGTGCGCCCCAAGGAAGTGTAAGATTCTCAACCCAATTGCCCAAGCCGATAGTCTTTCTAAGATAGCAGTGGTTCCAATCAGATATTCTTGAATAACCCATTCTTCACCTTGCTGTTGGGCATGTACTTCTTCAATGCGTCCGGCGGGTTTGCCAGTTGAATCCAATACTTGTTTCCCTAGTAGCAGTTCCAGATGAATTTCACTTGCCATGTTCTGCCCCTGGAATTCGGCCAATAATGTGTTTCTGAAGCCATTTTTCATAAGCTAATGCTGGAGTTTGGTCAGCTTCAATCTCGACTTCAACATCAATACCAACATCCCGCACTTTTGACCACGGAATTCTAAAGGGTTCACTTTGTTTAGCACCCCAACTACTTTCAATTGCTGCTACCCACCTGCCTAAACGTGGATGAATACGTCGTGCAAGAGTTGTCATACCAGTTTCGATATAAGTGAGTCGTGGCGGTTCTCCATCGCGTAACTCTATGACAATGCCATCGACTTTGCCTAGATGGCGGCGATCGCTGTCAACTAATTGGTTATCAAGTACATCTCTAATAATGTTCATTTTCTATCACTTCCAGTTGATGATTAACAAGAACGCCCACCAGCGATTACCCTCCAAGAATTTCTAGTGGAATAGCAACGATCGCTAACACGAATGTCAGCACAATTGTAAAGATCACCACACTATTACTTATCCAACCGTTGCGATACTTGCCGATATATAATTCATCGTTCATCAATACCAAAAATGGCACAATCACAGGCGGCAAAATCACTGCTGTAATCGCCATTGAAAACAAAGTCAATTGCAACGGGTCAATTCCAAATACCATTAATAAAGAAGCGAGAAAGACAAACACAGTGTAGACCAAACTAAAGCGTGCGGCATCTTTAGGTTTCAGATTTTCGCCCCAATTCCAACCAAAGGATTGAGCAACAATATAGGCTGTGTCGAGAGTCACTTCCAGTGCTGCGCCAAAGCAAGCAATGCCCAAGGATGCTGCAAATAGGACAAAGCCCCAGTAACCAAAAGTCTCTGTCAACATCAACGCTGCTTGTTCGTAGCTATCTACCTCAACGCCTTTGGGTTTGAGTACGAGTGCTGACACAATCAGCACTCCTAGCGATACAATGCTACCAAAACTCATTCCTAAACCGGCAACTGCGCGATTTACACCGATATACCCTTCATCCCATTTATCTTCTACTGCCCCAGATGAGTAAAAGTAAAATAAATAGGGGCTAATCAAAGCACCCAAAATGCCAACTCCAAGATATAAATAATGAGCGGTATCTTGTTGTGGCAGAGTTGGCAACAAACCACTACCAAGTTGTGTTAGAGATGGATGCAACTTAAAAGTAGCGACAACAAAAACTAGTGTCACCAACCCTAATACGGAAATACCATTTTCAATAATGCCAAAGTTGCCGTACCAAATTAGCAACCAAATTGCAAAGGCAACGGGTAAAGCATACCACTGAAAGCTAATACCTGTTAGCAGTTGTAAGGCAATGCAAACACCACCAATTTCAGCTGCTAACACTAGAAAATCAACTATCACTTCGGCAATCAGTGGAATAATATAAAAATTAAACCCAAAACGTTCGCGTACCGCAGCAGCTAAAGTATGCTTGCTAACTGCTGCTAACCGCCCAGACATTTCTACCAAAAAAATCACACAAATTGTACCCAGGATAATCGCCCAGATTAGTTGAAAGCCGAAAATAGATCCAGCCTCTGCTGCTGTAGCGATCGCACCCACATCTAAGAAGCCACCTATACTAGTCACAATCCCCAGCGCAATTTCCAAAACTTTCTTCATGGTTTGTTCTGCTGTGGTAGTTGCGAGTCTAGGGTTCGTCCTTCTAGCGATAAATCCTTAATACTTTGTGCTACTACAGAATAATTTTCTTGTTCGACTGCGGTTGACATTTGCTCTGTGATTTTTGCTAACCGTTTAATATGACCTAAAAGTTCTAACTTGTAAGGCTGGGGAATAGCTGTAGATGATTCTATCTGGGCTATGTTGTCGGTTTCTGTTTGCAACTCTTGCTGTGCTTTCTTGAGTGTTTGTTTCGCATAAACTTTTGGCACAGCACCTCGTACCCAAGCATCAGCAACCATTTTGCTTGTAGCTGTCCATGATTTGACAGTTCGTAGTTCTTGTGTAAGCCTATCTGTGGCTGCTTCGCTACAAGCGGTTAATAATGTCAACCCTAATAAATAACCTATAAATATCCTTTTCATCAGATGTCTGTCTTCGTAGTCCTCCTTATACCAATTCGTAATTCGTAATTCGTAATTCGTAATTCGTAATTAAGAAAGTCAGATATGGTCTGGCTTTCGGGGTTTGAATGTGTTGCTTCATTTTAGAGAATTGGTATTAAAACTTATTCACTTTCATCCATAACCTATTGCAAATCGTTATTTACCTGTAAGCTTCACTAGTCCCACACCGCCGAAATAAAGCCCTAAAACTGCTCCTGCTAAAAGACTTTGAGTCAAGGGGTCAGTAGAAGGTGTGAGGACGGCTCCTAAAACCACTGCTCCCATAATCACGTAACGCCAACCAGAAACCATTCGTTCTGATGAGACAATATTCAAATTACCGAGCAACAGTTGAATAATCGGAATTTGAAATGCTAAACCTGTGCTGAATAACAGTAGCAGCACAAATTCAAAATATTTATCAATTGACCAAAGTTGTTCGACTACATCTGCTCCGTAGCTAATGAAGAATTTCAAGGCTGCGGGGATAAGAAGTAAATAGGCAAATACTAAACCTGCTCCAAATAGCACACTCGAACCCAAAACCACAGGCCCCAGTAAACGGCGTTCGCGGCGAGTCAGTCCTGGAAGCACAAACTGGATAATTTGGTAAAGAATGAAAGGACTAGTAAGTACGATGCCAGTGTAGGCGGCAACTTTCAAAGAGACAAAGAAATATTCTCCAGGTGCAAGTTGGAGAAATTTTACTCCTTGTGCTGGAACCTCAAGTAACTGGACAATCGGCTTAACGGCAAAGAAACAGCCAATAATGCCTACTGCTACGGCAATCAACGAATAGAAAATCCGTTGTCGCAACTCTTCTAGATGGTCGAAAAGGGACATTTCGACTTCACCAGGCAACTCATCAAGAGGATCGGTGTCTGAATTGCCATATCCTTCTGGGTCGAGGTTAGGAACGTTTACAGTATCTACGTCTTGTGAAGGCGTCACTTCGCTTCGCTCCGAATTGAAAATTCAAAATTCAAAATTAACAATGCCATAAATAAATTTAGGGGATTGTATCTTTTTTTCGGTCATCGACCATTTTGGTGACTCAGCACTCTTCATTATTTTATCTGGGGAATGCAGCTACTAAGATATGTTTTTGGGTACTGTGGGTTTTTGTCCTGTTTTTTGGGTTTGCATCTGCATAAGTTAGTAGGAAGACATCTTGTAGGCAATGCCTAACCTAAAATAAAAAAGGGTGGAACCGATAAATTAGAAATCATGTCTCTGCGGTTAGTAGTCTGTCATTTTAATTCTGATGAGTTTGTAAGTAAGTACTTGAGTGTTTAGAGAATGAAGGACTAAAGTCCTTACTACGAACTGGCTTACCCATCAATTTCAACTTGACAGACCACTGCGCTGAGTAAATTAGCACAACATCAACATTTAATACTCAGTTTTAAAAATCCGGTTCATCTAGGTGGCATCTATACAGATGGTAATCGGAAATTGTTAGCTGAGGTTGGGTATGAACCGGATAATTTGCATTGCCCTCATGGCATTGCCTGTTTATTTATACAATGTTGGGCTAGGCAATACTTCTAGTAGCGACGTGGCAATTGTTAAAAACAAGTATCCCACAATAGCTGCTCTAATTGCTTACCGTACAAATGCTCAGTTACGCATCTTGCCGTGGCAAATATCGGCTAGAGATGACCAAACCGAAGATTGCCTTCGTGCTGGCACTTGCAAAGATTGATACTAATTCGTAATTCGTAATTCGTAGTTCGTAATTCGTAATTACGGCAGCTCTATCATCAAAGAAAATTAATGGTTGTAGAAAATCAACGTACAGTAGTGGTTACAGGAGCCTCAACAGGAATTGGTCAAGCGTGTGCTTTGCTTTTAGACCAATTGGGCTTTTCTGTTTTTGCTGGAGTGCGTCAAGATGCTGATGCTCAAACACTGAAACAGAAAGGGTCGCAAAGGCTGATTCCGATTTTTTTAGATGTTACTGATGCTGAATCGATCGCAGCTGCGGTTGATACGGTAACAAATGCAGTTGGTGGTGTGGGAATTTTAGGTTTAGTGAATAATGCCGGCATTGCTGTTCCCGGGCCGTTAGAATTATTAGCGATCGCTGAATTTCAACACCAGATGCAGGTTAATGTCACCGGACAATTAGCTGTGACACAAGCATTTCTTGGTCTTCTACGCCAAAGTCGGGGTCGAATTATCAATATGGGTTCTATTGCTGGTAGAAGTCCTACGCCGTTTTTGGGCGCTTATAATGCTTCTAAATTTGCTTTGGAAGCACTCACTGATGTGATGCGGATGGAGTTACGACCTTGGGGAATCTCAGTTTCAATTGTTGAACCTGGTTCTATTGCTACCCCAATTTGGGACAAGTCCCTAAGTCAATCTGAAGTAGCACAGCAGGATTTACCCGAAACGGCACAACATCTCTACGGACAAGCGATGAATATTGTCCGCCAGAAAATGCAGATTATCGCATCTAAGGGAATTTCTGCGGATATTGTGGCTCAAGTTGTTGTCCACGCGCTGACTGCAAAAAAACCCAAGACGCGCTATCTTGTTGGACAAGATGCCAAAATTGGAGCGCTGATCAAGCATATTTTGCCTGACAAGCTACATGACAAGATAATTTTATACTCAATGGGGCTTTAGATTACTGGTTGTCAATACTTCAGAGGTCGTCACTCTGAATGCAAAGGCTGTCATTAACAAAATCATGATTTTCATTACAAAATCATGATTTTCATTCACAAAATCATATTTTCATCAACAAAATTATAGTTTTCATCAACAAAATCATATTTTCATCAACAAAATCATGATTTTCATCAATAAAATCGTGCTGATTTCAGAACGAGAAGCAAAATCTAGTTAAAAAGTGACTCTGAACTCAAGTTGACTTAACCAACGTTTTTATTAAAAGCGATATGCTATAAGGATTGTAGATTATTTTTTTGTAAAATTAACGAAAGCTTGTTAATAAATCAAGCTGACGATCGGTTCAAGAGAGCGACAAAATTGTACTTAACAGTACCTTTTTTTGTGTTGGATATTTTTAATATTCATAAGAGTACCTTATTTAATCTTAGATACTTTTGCTATTTGTACTTATAATAGTATTTTTGCTTACTTTAATTAAGACATCACGATTAAGATGTGCTAGGTCGAACATAAATATAATCAATTATCCTGAATGCTGCTAGTTTAGTTAGTAGTTTGATTAAAATAAGGCATAAATTACCTAAAATCAATATATTTATCTACTAGTAAATTTTTGTATCCCCATTTCTGAGTGAACTTGATTAGTTATGCTCCTAGATTTAGAAAGATTTTATCAAGCTTGCAATCCGAGCAGACCTCTAATTATAGGAAACGCTAGCGATCGCAGGTACTATATTGATTTTGCTGCGGTGCGGGGTGGCAAAATTATCGAAGCTTTGCAGCGCACGATCGCTAGAATATCGCCAGATACACCAACCTGTCAACTATTTACCGGACATCTCGGTTGTGGAAAATCAACGGAGTTGTTACGCCTGAAAGCTGAGTTAGAAGCGCAGCAATTTCATGTAGTTTACTTTGAGTCTACCCACGTCTTAGAAATGGCTGATGTGGATGTGACTGATATTTTGTTGGCGATCGCTGGACAGGTGAGTGAAAGTCTAGAAGCGATGAAAATTAGGCTCAAGCCTCGCTACTTTAGCAAGTTGTTTGGTGAAGTTGTAGATTTCTTGCAGACGCCAATTGACGTTGGGGTAGAAGCAGAGTTGTCTGTGGGGATTGCCAAAATTACCGCGAAAACAAAAGAAAGTCCTCAATTGCGACGGCGGTTACGAGATTATTTAGAACCGCGAACCGCAAATATTTTACAGTCAATTAATCAAGAATTACTAGAACCTGCTAACAAAGAACTGAAAGCTAGGAGTAAAAAAGGATTAGTGGTAATTGTTGATAACTTGGATCGAGTCGCAATTCGACCTTTACCATCGGGGCGATCGCTGCCAGAATATTTATTTATTCAGCGTGGCGAACAATTACGCAAACTGAATTGTCATGTAGTCTATACTATTCCTTTAGCCCTAACTTTCTCTAACGATAGCGCCGAACTTCAGCATCGTTTGGGGGGTGGAGTTGCCCCAAAAATGTTACCGATGATACCTGTGCGTTTGCGCTCTGGTGAGATTTTTCCCCAAGGGCTAACAATGATGCGGCAAATGGTGCTAGCTAGAGCTTTTCCAGACATTTTACCTAGCGATCGGTTAGGCTTAATTACAGAGGTGTTTGATAGTTTAGAAACTTTAGATCGATTGTGCCTGATCAGTGGTGGTCATGTACGCGACTTATTAGGTTTACTGTTTGACTGTCTGCGAGAACAAGATCCACCCTTTGAGCGGGAATGTGTCGAACTGGTAATTCAAAGACAGCGGGATTACCGAGCCAACGCTATCGATCCTCATGAGTGGGAATTAATCTTTCAGGTGGTGCAACAGCAACGAGTTAGAGGTGATATAGAATACCACACCCTCTTGCGAAGTCTATTTGTATTTGAATATCGCGATCATCAGGGAGCTTGGTTTGCCGTCAACCCAGTTTTAGCAGAGACGGAAAAATTTAAATCATGGTTGAACGACACGCACAAGTAGATATCAGAGCAGCTAACGAGCGGGCTTTGCGGAGTTTGGGGAGAGCAATTACCCTTTCTAGCGGTCAATTTTCCCTAGTTTTGGTGTGCTGCAATTATCGAGTTTTGCAAGAGCAAATGTTGCAACGACTCGAAGAACTCTCTTCAGGAGTACACCACATTCAAAAGGTAGTTCTGCCGCATAATGCCAGAAGTCTTTATACAAGCATTCATTTACAACTGCTAACCGAAGCTAATCCGCCATCGGCGTTGATGATTTTGGGTTTAGAGTCAGTAGATGGACTCGACGATTTTCTGAGGTCTATTAATCATATTCGGGATGAATTTCGCAAACGCCACCCATTTCCAATGATTGTCTGGATGAATGAGGAAGTGTTGCAAAAAGTAGTCCGTTTAGCACCAGATTTTGCTAGTTGGGCGGCGACACCGATTCGGTTTGAAATGACAACTCAATCACTGCTGCAATTTCTGCAACAGGAAACTGACTCTTTATTTGCCACAGTGTTAGCAAATGATGCCGCACAACACCAACCTCCTCAACTTGCAAAGCATTATTCCACTGTCGAGCAAGTCTGGGAACATAGTTATGAACTGCACTTTGCCATTAGAGAGTTGCACAATCGTGGTATTACCTTAGAGCCAGAACTCCACGCTAGTTTAGAATTTGTTTTTGGTCTAGATAATTATATTAGCGATCGCATCAATACAGGTTTAAGCCATTTTCAGCAAAGCTTGCAAATTTGGCAGAAGTTAGTAGAAATAGAGGATAAAAGAGCAGGGGAAGCAGGGGAAGCAGGGGGGGATGAAGAAGTATTTTCTTCGTCTACGCCTCCTAATCCTCCATCTGCCCTACTGTTGCGACAGGGAATTTTGCTGTTTTATATTGGGCTGTGTTATTGCCGTTTTGCAGAGCAAAATCAAATAGAAAACCGCCGCCATTGGTACACTGCTAAATCTTATTTTCAGCAGTGCTTGAATATTTTGCAGGTGGCTGGGCGTTTAGATATAGTTGCTGGATTTATTAATCAACTTGCTGAGGTTTTGCAATATCTGCAAGAGTGGGAAGAATTGCAGACAGTTGCCCAAAAGTCTCTGGAGTTACATCAAACTTATGGTAGTCAAATCCAATTAGCTTGTGACTACGGTTTTCTGGCGCAAGTGGCTGTGCAGCAGTCGCGGTGGGTACAAGCGAGTATCTTAGCACACGTATCACTGCTGAAATTAGGTGAGGCGCAAAAGCAGAATGACCCTTATAACTGCTTATTTCCATTATTATTGGCGCAGATTTACTATTTAGTTTTAGCGAAAGCACAGCGAAATGTTGGTGAGCTAGAAGTTGCTCGTGAATATTTAGATAAGGCGACAAAAGAACTGCCCGCAGCCTTAGAAAGCAGTGCCCATCAATACGATGCCCATCGTTATATTCGCTTATTGCGGAGACTGCGATCGCTCTACTTTGAAGAAGGGCGATATTTAGAAGCCTATTACATTCGACAGAAACGGCGTTCTGTTGAGCAACAGTATGGTTTTCGGGCTTTTATTGGTGCAGGACGCTTGCAACCCCAAAGACAAGCGACAAACCCAGCATTAATGTCACCTTCTGGAAGTAGCAGCATTGCTTTAGAAATTGCGGCTTCTGGTCGAGAGCGTGATATCAATAACTTAATTGGCAGAATTAGCCGCGCCGATCAAAAGCTGACAGTAATTCACGGCCCATCGGGGGTGGGTAAGAGTTCTACTGTCACGGCGGGTTTAGTTCCAGCACTGCAAAATCGAGCTATTGGCGATCAAATAGCCGTGCCTGTGGTACTGCAAGTTTATACCGATTGGGCACGGGAATTAGGAAAGTCTTTAAGTGAGGCGATGTCTAGTGATACATCCCTGGCGATTTATGCTGATATTAAGCTAGAAGCAGCCCTTGAAGCGGAAGCTTTGCCTTACTCTGGCATATCGTTCACCATTGGTAGCATTTTACAACAACTCCAAGAGAATGCCGATCGCCATTTGATCACAGTTTTAATTTTTGACCAGTTTGAAGAATTTTTCTTTGGTTATAGCGATCGCAATCAAAAACAAGAGTTTGATAAATTTATTAGCGATTGTCTGAATATACCTTTTGTTAAAGTTATCCTTTCCTTGCGAGAAGATTATTTACATCGGTTATTAGACTTTAAACATCTCTCGGCACTGGAAGCGATTAATAATAATATTCTCGACAAGCATATCCGCTATCAGTTGAATAACTTTTCGCCAGAATATGCTAAAGCAATTATCCGAAAATTGACAGAGCGATCGCAATTTAATTTAGAACCCGCTTTAATTGATGCTTTAATCGAAGATTTATCCACAGAATTTGGAGAAGTCCGCCCGATTGAATTACAAGTTGTGGGAGCGCAAATTCAAGATGAGCGCATTACTACCCTAGAAGAATATCAACCATATAGACCGAACAAACTCATCGAGAGATATATCAAGGAACTGATTAAAGACTGCGGCCCAGAAAATGAACGAGCGGCTTTACTCGTCTTATACTTATTAACAGATGAAAGCAACAACCGACCTTTTAAAACTCGTGCTGAGTTAGCAGCGCAGCTATCAGAATTAGAAGATGCTGACAAATTAGAGTTAGTCTTAGAAATTTTAGTGCGCTCCGGTTTAGTGGTACTATTCCCTGATGTACCAGAACGCTATCAACTGATTCACGATTATTTAGTAGACTTGATTCGCTACCTGCAACAACAAGAATCGAGCTTACAGGTACAACTAAATCAGTTGCGCTACAAAGTAGAACAAAGTCAAGCTGAGATTGAGCGACTGAAAAGCGAACTTAGTCAGAATAACCAGCGTTCTAAATTGGTAGATTCTCATCCCCAACAGGGATTAGACTTATTAACAGAATTGCGAGAATTACACAAGCGAGAAGAATTAAGTCAGTTAGAAATTGAACAATTACGAGCTGAACTCAAAGAAAAAGAGTTAACAGCTAAACTTGCAGAAAGTCAAAAGAAACAAAGACTTAGTGAAGCTCAATTAAATCGTTCGCTGAAAATTGCCCTCACCGCTTCTGTTCTCGCCATCTTCGGATTAAGTGTTTCCATCGTCACAGCAGTAGATAGCGAAATTAAAACTCTCAGTGCATCCAGTGAAGCTCTCTTTGCCTCCCAAAAAGGTATTGATGCTTTAAAAGAAGCTTTAAAGGCAGGGAGAAAATTACAACAAACAGTCTGGATAGATTCTTATACAAGAGAACAAGTACAGACGGCACTTTATCAAGCTGTTTCCGGGGTAAGAGAATATAACCGCTTGGATGGGCATTTATCTGGCGTCAATAGTGCTACATTTAGCAGCGATCGCTCTTTAATTGCTTCAGCCAGTGCCGATACTACAATCAAACTCTGGCGTCCCGATGGTAGCTTAGTTAAAACCTTGTCGGGGCATGAAGATGTAGTTAATAGCGTCAGTTTCAGCCCAGATAGTCAAATCATTGCTTCCGCCAGTCAAGACAAGACGATAAAACTTTGGAGTCGAGAGGGTGAACTGCTTGCTACCTTATTAGGACATCAGGGTGTGGTGAATAGTGTGAGTTTCAGCCCAGATGGTCAGATTATTGCTTCAGCGAGTACAGACAAAACAGTGAAACTGTGGAGTCGCGATGGTAAGCTGCTCAAAACCTTGCAAGGACATGATGGTGCAGTCTTAAGTGTGGCTTGGTCAACCGATGGTCAAACCTTAGTTTCTGGGAGTGCTGATAAAACGGCGAAATTATGGAGTCGGGATGGTAAACTGCTCAAAACCTTGCAGGGACATGAGGATGCAGTCAAAAGTGTAGCTTGGTCGCCCGATGGTCAAACAATTGCATCTGCTAGTTTAGACCAGACAATCAAGCTGTGGAATTTGGAGGGTAAGCTACTGCGAACCTTATCGGGGCATAGCGCAGGAGTTACCAGCGTCAGTTTTAGCCGCGATGGTAACACGATCGCTTCTGCAAGTACCGATGAAACAATCAAACTTTGGAGTTTTGAAGGTGTATTGCTGGGAACCCTGAAGGGACATAATAATTGGGTTAACAGTGTCAGCTTCAGCCCAGACGGTCGCACCCTTGCTTCCGCCAGTCGGGACAAAACTATTAAACTTTGGCATTGGGACGATGTGTTACTGCGAAAGCCCAAAGCCGATAATGATGACTGGGTAACTAGCATCAGTTTTAGCCCAGGCGATCGCACCTTAGCAGCAGCAAGCCGAGACAAAACTGTAAAACTTTTCAGTCGAGACGGTAAACTACTTCGTACATTCACAGGGCATCAGGGTCAAGTTTGGGGTGTAGCTTGGTCGCCCGATGGTCAAGTAATTGCCTCGGCTAGTAAAGATAAAACGGTGAAGCTTTGGAGTGGTGACGGTAAACTGCTCAACACCTTACAAGGTCATAATGATACCGTCTTGAGTGTAGCTTGGTCGCCTGATGGTCAAGTAATTGCCTCGGCTAGTAAAGATAAAACAGTAAAACTTTGGAGTCGCAACGGTAAACTGCTCAATACCTTGCAGGGACATCAAGAAGCGGTGAATTGGGTAAGCTTTAGCCCAGATGGCAAGTTGCTAGCCTCAGCCAGTGATGATAAAACCGTGAAAATCTGGACTATAGAGGGTAAATTGCTATATACATTAATTGGTCATAGTCGCCGAGTAAATGGAGTTGCTTGGTCGCCTGATGGTCAAAGCATTGCCTCAGTTAGTATTGATAGCACAGTGAAGATTTGGAATCGAGACGGTGAGTTGCTAAATAATCTCACGGGCGATGGCGATAGTTTTATCAGTGTCAGTTTTAGCCCCGATGGCAAGACTCTGGCAGCCAGCAGTGATGACAAAGTAAGGATTTGGAACCGAGAAGGAACGTTGCTAATTGCTTTGAAAGGCGATAAAGATGAGTTAACCAGCGTCAGTTTCAGCCATGACGGCAAGACTCTGGCTGCGGGTAGTGGTAATAGCACAGTAATTTTCCGAGATTTAGCAGATATCCAACTGGATAAATTACTGGCACGCGGTTGCGATTTGCTACATGATTATTTGCAGACTAACCAGAAAGTAATGAAAAGCGATCGCGCCTTGTGTTCTAGTAGGTGATTTGAAATTAATCGACTTCATTAATGATTTTCGGGCTTCTTGAACAGCTATATCTATGTTAAATCGATCAAAAAATGAGCTATTAAAGTATTTCTTTCATAGGATAGCAAGTAAAGATGCAAAAGATTTGGGTTATCTTTATCAAGGTGCATCACTGAACCATCAACTGCTAAGTGGTGATGATCTATCCACCGCTCCTGTGAATCTAGTAAAAAACTGAAATAGGGGCTGACATCTGGATGATTTTTAGTTAATTCTTCATAGCTTTGATAAAAAGGAGGTATCCCAATTCCCATCGGCATATATAAGCCTTTAGGATAATCTGTTACAGCCAATTGAGGAAGCGTTTTCAGATTAATGCCACTAATGAATAATTTATTTTGTTCGCCAGTCTTGGTATCTGTGAATCCTAACTCAATTTCTTGTAAATTTTGTTCCACGCCAATCGGTTTAATATTCCTTAAAATCGCTTTATCAAATTTGCCTATTCTCCAGTATTGATTTCCCCAAGGCTTATTTTGATCGTAAAATCCTGGCGCTCGAAAACTTGCAAACTTAACTTCATTTTTAACGTCGTAAAAATCTCTCCATTTGGTGATATTGGTCGCTAGCGTAGTTCTAACTTTTCTACTTTGCTCTCCTGATACAATTATCCTCTCATCAAGGGGGAACTGAGTAGCAACTTCTTTTTGATCGATTACATTTCTTAAAAGATTAGTTTTGACTACTGTGCCACTCGGATCTTGCCAGTGTTCTAATTTCCACCAATGCTGCCAATATGAAATCTTATTAATTTTTTCAAAAATCTTTTTGTAATGTCCAATTGGGAAAGTAAACCAACTTTGATAATAAAGGGTTTTGTTATTATCCTCTTTAGTAAAAAGTAAAATTTCCCAAAATCCGGCATTTAAGCAATTATTAGCCAAAGCTATCTCTACAATATTTTGTTTTTCAAAACCATCTCCTCCTACAATTTCTATATTTTTGGAATTAGCAGGAAAACTAATCTGTTGCCTATTCCACTCCCTATCTGTAAAAGCGATTATTTCTAAACCTCGATCTTTTTTAACCCATTCAGGTGCTTTAGGAACCAATAGCTCTAAATCAACATTTTTTATAACTATTTTTGCCGTGTTTTTATCTGTTGCTTCCAGTACAAAATCGAAATGCGTATCATCTTTCTTAATCAGTGTTAATTTTCGATTAGAATATCTTTTAAAATTTTTTCCTAACGGTGCAGGGTTGGCTGGATAATCAACATTAGATAATTCTTGTAGTTTTACACTCATCTGATTATCAAATTTATATCTGGATTTAAACCAGAAACCACCTAGTCCCAGCAAACCAAGGCAGAGAATAAGAGTACTAAATAAAATCTGTTTCTTCGTGACTGTGAAATTAGCTTTGCCGAATTGGGAAATGCCTGCAATTTTTTCTTTCGCAGAGATGTTTTTCATCGGACAAATTCCTTTTTATGAGAATGCTGCTTAACAGCATATCATTCTGCAAAACGGATGTCTTATTTCTCTTTTCAACGAAACTGTTTATAAACGGTTATCTGCAATTAAGGGTTTAATACCAATTCTTATTTTTCCTTTATTACACTTGCAGCAAACCGCTAAAACACCTACGCATAGGCTGAAACCTTTATTTATTGGGAAATTGGACTTTTTCAACTTCACCAGAATTAGTCACAATAGAAAAAGTTTCACGCCTCAAAGCAAAACTTTTACCCAACAATGTTGTTTACTTTTCTTAATTGGATAAAGTCGGACTAAGCTGTTGAAGAAACTCAATATTTAAATCTAGCTTTTCTCCTAACCATATGGAATGAACTGCATGGTCTGCCACAGCATCCCCTGTCTCAGGATGAACGAGAATATCCAATCCCTCACGATTGAGCATTAACCAAGGAACGACTTTCTCAAACTGATTCGGTAAGAAAGCAACTTGATACATCGCTTTTGGATGGGGCCCGATGGGCTTGTCAAACCAGCGTCCGAGTTGCACGTCAAACCTAGCGCCTAATCCTTCACGTACACGCGCAGCTACATCTCGACTCGCAGGATCGAAGTAAACATGAGCATGAAAACCAGCGATCTCGATAGTATCTTCTTTCATAGATCCACTTTTCGCTCTCAACTCTAATTTTGGGTAGCTGACTTTTTATTTTTTACTATAAATCTACGACGAGCTACGCCCACGCTCAATTTTAGCCCAATACAGTGTAGTTAGCGATCGCTTGTTGGAGATTCAATTTACAGAGATCGTTGATTGAGATAACTAACTTTTATGGGGTAGGCAGCATACTGAGCGTTATCGTTAACGCGGCCTCTTGCAGAGAAGTAGCGATCGCGCCATTTTGCCCACCCTAATTATGCAAGTTAAATGTGGAATAGCTTAGTAGTTAGTTAACGCTGAAAGTGCTTGTAGTTTCTTTGACAACTTCATCTCTTTTAGGAGTAACTGAAAGATGCACAACATGCACTGAACAAGGAGCATGGTGCAGAACGTAGTTACTCACACTACCGAGAAATAGTTCCATCAACCGAGAATGGCCCCGACGCCCCATAACAATTAAATCGGCACCACAACTATGGGCTAAATCACAAATAATGCGACCAGGATTACCAACATTTTGTGTAAATTCCGTAGTCACACCTGCTGTGTTTGCTTGGGCACAAAAAGATTGCAACATCTGGATTCCTAGATTTTTAAAGGTATCCCACTGTTGTTGGTATAACTCAAAGCTTTGACTGGTCAATCCTGGATAGTAGTCCATATTAGACAGCATGGGTACATAAGGACTACCCTCTTCTTCAGAAGACAGAACATGAAGTAACATTAAGCTAGCTTGTGTTAACTTTGCTAAATCTAATGCTTCCTGAAAAACCTGTTGCCCTATTTCCGAGCGATCTAATGCAACTAGAATCTTTTTAAACATCATATAGACCTCCGATTTCATTGGTAATTGGTCTTTACGGTTTCGGGTTTCCAGATGCTGGATTGTCAAAAATGACTAATCCCTCAACTATGTTTAGCGACTTTTGAATTTTAAATCTCTTAAAGGTTTTCGCACTATATTTATATTTATAGCAAAACAATTTGAGGAACTTGTGAGGAAAGCCAGCATTTATCTTTGAGCATGAGGGAGCATCTCATTTTGGAATAAATATCTTTGGGTTTCGAGCCTAAATCCCTTTCTCAAAATTGCTATGCATTAGTCACATTTTTCTTAATATTGTTGCAAATGAGCCAGCAACAGGATTGTAGAACAACGCGATCTGCGGATATTTGACAAAAGCAGAAGAATGTAAATGACAAAAATTTTTTAGGCGATCGCTAACTACAAACTGGAGAATTTGAGTAGATACCTATCAATGTTTTTGCTCTTGTTTTAAGTAAGTTATATTTTTGTTGAGAAAGATTTGGGTTATGGATAGCCTAAAAAGAGAGAAGTCAATATATTGCATACAACCGAAAAAACTAAAGTATTAAACAATCCGGTTGACAATTGTCCACACTTCTCCATCAGAGCGGACATAGGGAACGGAGATTGTCTTAAAGCCAGTGATGAAGGGCTTGTAATAAATCTGCCAATACATTGGACTCAGTTGATTGGCACAAGCCTTAAGAAAACGGACTTCTGCGGCCAGTTCACTTGCTAGTTGATTAATGCGTTCAGCATGAGCCTGAGCTACTTCTTTCGCTTCCTCTAGCTGCTGCTGTTGGATAAGTTGTTTGGATTCACCTTGCCAACGCACTAACTTACCTTGTTTTTGTTTTATCTTGCCTTCTAAAGCGGCGATCGCTGCATCTATGCCTTGGAGTTCAACTGATAATTGGGCATTTTCCCTGGCTTGACGGCGGTAAGCTTCCACCATCGCTTGGGGTGAATCATTCTCGCCAGAGATGACATTATTTTTTATAGTGAGTGCAGCGCGTTCTTCTAAAAGAGCCTGAATTTGAGAATTAAGCGCTGCTATTTCAGCCTGAGTTTGCTCCATAAATCGAGTTTTAAGTGCTGAGTAAAATATTAAAAGCTTTTTGCGCCTTGGGTATCCAGAGAAAGCGATCGCACCTCGGCTGTAATTCCTTCTTCTTGCCAAGCAGCTAACATCGCCGCCTCCACTTCCTTTGAGTGTAACTTATCCGCCAAAGCTAACAGTGTCGGCCCCGCACCACTAATCACCATACCATAAGCACCAGCACTAACAGCTGCAATGTTGAGAGCATCATAACCAGGAATCAAAGCTTTACGATAGGGCTGATGCAACTTATCTTGCAAAGCTGTCTTTAACCATTGTCCGTTACCAGTTTCCAAGCCGCGCAACAATAAGCCCAAATGGGCGGTATTGAAAATCGCATCCGCACGACTTACTTCTGTTGGCAGAACGCCTCGCGCTTTTGAAGTGGAAAGTTCAAAATTAGGAATAGCCACAATTGGCACAACATCTTTATGCCAGGGAACATCACAAATTTCCCAACCTGCACCACTAGTAGCAGCCAGACGACATCCTCCCAACAAGGCTGGAACTACATTATCAGGATGTCCTTCCATTGCGATCGCTAACTCCATCACCTGCGACTGAGAAAGAGTAGCACCTTCAAGTTGATTAGCCGCAACTAATCCACCAACAATTGCTGTCGCAGAACTACCCAAACCCCGTGCCAAAGGGACATCTAACTTAATCTCTATTTTCACAGTCGGCGGTGTCTGCTCTATATGTTGATAGAACTTGACAAACGCTTGGTAGAGAAGATTACTCTCATCAGTTTGGACTCGTTCAGCTTCTATACCAGTGACATGAATAGTTAACCCACCTTCTTCCAGCCGAGTGAACTTGAACTCGTTGTACAGCTTTAAAGCTGCACCGATGCAATCAAAACCAGGCCCCAAATTAGCAGTTGTGGCGGGAACGGTAACAGTAATGGCAGAAACAACAGACATTGGCAAAACTCACTAATCATCAACTAGCATCCCATGTAAAGGGTTGACTTGCTCATGAATTATATTAATTGTCTGTAAGTAATCAAAATAATTACAAATTACTTTGACTTACCCTGAATCTGCATCCAATTTATCCAATAGTCTTTTTCCATGAATCACTGCTGCAATAGTTAAAGTGTCATCCTGAATTCGATAGATAACTCGATAACTGTATACAAACTTTTACCTAATAGTATCATCGCCAAACTCTGGTACTATTCGACCTGATAAAGGAAAGTTACTCAAGTGACGAGTTACATCGATTATGCTCTGAACCACTGCCGCAGCATAAGCAGTCGAATCACGAGATATATATGTGGCAATCGCTTCTACATCTTCTAGTGCTTTGGAAGACCAAACTACTTGATAAGCCATTTGCTCAAACGTTCTTCAGCTTCTTCTTGTGTAATTACTCCTTCTATATCGGCTGCTTCTAATCCACGACTAACTTTCTCAATTACGTATAGATGGTATTGGATATCTTCGATTGAGCAATCGTCTGGCAATTGATTCAGTAGAGATTGAACTTTTTCTTTTGTGGTATTCATAGCTTGATTTTTAGTTTATTAATAAAGCAACTGAACGCTATGGTTGGGTGTAGAGTCCGCCATCATTAATATAACTCCAATATGAAATTGATAGCCTACCCATAGTGAGCGGCTATCAATGCTCTATTATTCCTCAGAAAGATAGCTAGAGTTCGCTCTTTTTAACAAGTCTATTGGTCAAAAAGCTTACTTCAAAGTTCCTAAAACGGGCGCTACTTCAACCTCGGAAATTTGCGGAACCAAGAATCCCTTGGCATAAATCTGAGGATTGCTTTGCGAGACTATGGCATAAGACTGGCGAAGATTAGCATTGACTGCGACAGTCTTCACATCGTACATCTGCATCGCCATTTTGGGATAGAAACCAATACCAATAATCATCAGCAGAAAACAGGCGGCGATAAATACTTCACGCGGTCTAGCATCTTCGTAAACTGCATCTTCTGGTACGAGACAGTCTGTACCAAAACAAACTGTTCCCTCATCTTCTCGATTTTCCAAGCCTGCATTATTAATGTCGCATAGCAGCGCTGCATCTTTACCATAAAATACTTCTCGCAGCATGGAAAGTAGATAAATCGGTGTGAGGATAACTCCAACTGCGGCGAGAAAAACTGTGACGGTGCAGAAAGTTGAACTGTAAACGTCACTGCTTGTCATTCCAACAAATACCGAGAGTTCGCCAGCAAAACCGCTCATACCGGGAAGTGCCAGAGATGCCATCGCTCCGATTGTAAACAGGGCAAAGACTTTGGGCATGGCTTGACCAATACCGCCCATATCTTTCATTACCATTGTGTGGGTGCGATCGTAAGTAACACCTGCTAAGAAGAACAGCACTGATGCAATTAAACCATGCGAAATCATCTGCAACATTGCGCCGTTGATTCCCAAATCAGTGAAGGAGGCAATCCCAAGCAGTACAAACCCCATGTGAGAAATCGACGAATAAGCCAAACGCCGCTTCATATTGGTTTGAGCAAAGGAGTTCAATGCACCATAGATAATGTTGACAACACCGAGAATGGCTAGAACTGGCGCAAAATAAATGTGTGCATCGGGAAGCAACTCAAGATTCAGGCGAATCAGTCCATATCCGCCCATTTTCAGCAACACACCAGCTAATATCATCGATACAGGAGATGATGCTTCGCCGTGGGCATCAGGCAACCAAGTATGCATCGGGAAAACAGCAAGCTTGACACCAAATGCAATCAACAATCCTGCATAAAGTAGCAGTTGTAGTCCAAGAGGATATTCCTTTTTAGCCAGGGCGGTTATATCAAACGTCATATCACCGCCGCCGTATAGCCCCATTGCCAGGGCTGCCACTAAAATAAATATAGAAGCAGCTGCGGTATACAACAAAAATTTTGTAGCCGCATAACGACGCCTTTGCCCACCCCAAATGCAGACTAATAGATAGACGGGAATCAGTTCTACTTCCCACATGATGAAAAATAGCAGCAAGTCTTTAGCAACAAACACCCCTACTTGTGCCGAATACAGCACCAGCATTAAAAAATAGAAGAGGCGGGGTCGGCGATCGACTTGCCAAGCTGAAAATATCGAGAGTGTGGTGACAAATCCGGCTAAAAGCACAAGTGGCGCTGAAAGCCCATCGACTGATACCGCCCAGTTAAAACCTAACTGAGGTATCCAGGCATAATTTTCCACCATTTGAAAACTAGCACTGCTGGCATCGTAATGCTTCCAAAAGGCGTAGCACATCAAGGCAAAATCTGCAATACCTACACTTAGTGCATACCACCGCACGAGTTTACCATCTTTATCAGGCAACACAGGGATAAGCAGGGAAGCAACAAGTGGCAGTAAGACAATTGCGGTAAGCCAGGGAAATCGATCCGCTATCATGTATGTATAGAAAAATACTTATTTAGTCAATTATGTCATTCTACTAAACTTTGTAACGATTTCTTCATAAATCTTTGTCCCAGTTAACTGCTTTGACCAAAAAACAATTTACTGGAGACTGGGAAAGAAATATTTTTATTTGTTAAGTGTTCTTGTGTACGCAGTTGATAATGGTTTTACTTGCTTACGGTACTAATCCGGCCCGCAACGCACGGACAGCAGCTTGTGTCCGGTCAGCAACACAGAGTTTATTGAGAATACCTCGAACATGAGTTTTGACAGTACCGACTGTTAAATAGAGCCTTTTGGCAATTTCTGCATTGTCACAGCCAGCGACAATCAACTCTAAAACATCCATCTCTCTATGAGTTAAAGGATAGCTGACTATACTTTTCTCAACATCTGGGTCAATACCTTCAATCAAAACTCTTTTTCCAGATGCGTTTTTGTTGCCATCGGTGAAATCTTGACGTATTTGTTGTAGTACAACGTCTGCGATCGCTGGATCGATCCATGAGCTACCTGCATAAGTCGTTTGTACAGCTTCTACTAGTTTCTCAGTTTCTATATCCTTCATACAATAAGAATCTGCACCTGCTGCAAATGCTGCTAAAACTGCTTGTTCGCTATTTTGCATCGTTAAAATTAGCAGCTTTGTTGTATAGTCCTCATTTTCTGCCTGATATTGCCTAAATGTGCGTGTTAGCTCAATACCATCCATGTCAGGCAAACCAATGTCAATAGTAGCAACATCCGGCTTGAGAGTTTTCAGAAGCTTGATACCGTCGGCTGCATTGGCTGCTTCACCAACAATGTTAAACTCTGGCTGGGTTTGTAAAGCAGACCGCAAGCCGATTCTTGTCAGGTTGTGATCTTCAATCACAAGGATCTTGATTTCACTCATAGTTGCTTAACTTTACTGTTATTTATCTAAAGTACAGATTAAAATAATCTCGTTCTTCTATTCGGGATCTTATACAAAAAGCAATGCGTTTGGTATTATTCCCTGAACTTCATCTACCATTAGACATAGATAACCTTATATCGTAAGCTTTTCTAAGGCAAGAGTTTCGATATGACAATATAATTCAATCAAAAAATATTTTTATACATAAACCCAATGCCCGATGTGTTATGTTATACAAATTTTCTGAAGAAATCTGATAGCAAGTAAAAGTAGGTGATTATTAAGTAATTATCCTTGCGTTGAGCGGTATTATGCACATAAAAGTGACTAAAATAACTCACTCTAGCACTCAGGCACTCATATTAATTGGAGAATTTAGGCGACTAATATACTTATGAGAAGAGTATTTTTGTAAGATAAAGGGTACATATTTTAAAAAAAAAACAGTGTAATTACGCAGGAAAAAGGTATTAAACTCAGAAAACTCTAAAAGAAAATGTTAATCCTTAATAATCTCAGCGCTGGTGAAGTAAGCTATTACTAGATTTGCTAGGGATAGCCAAGCACTTCTTTTTTATATAGCCATGTCTTTACCTAAAACTGTCAAAAAAGATAAAATTCTCGTTGTTGATGATATTTTTGACAATCTACTGGTCTTAGAAGCAGTCCTAGAAGATGAGGACTATGAAATTAGCTTGGTAGAAGATAGTAAGATTGCTCTGGCTATGGTTGAAGAGTCACCGCCAGACATAATTCTCTTAGATGTGATGATGCCGGAGCTAGATGGCTATGAATTCACTCGGCGCATCCGACAGAATCAGGCGTTGCCCTTTATCCCGATTCTGCTGCTTACGGCTCACTATGAGTCTAGCGTTGTTGAAGGATTAGACGCTGGTGCAGATGACTTCATTCGCAAACCATTCGATCCTGATGAACTACATGCAAGGGTGCGATCGCTCCTGCGCCTCAAGCATAGTATCGACGAACGAGATCAGATGGCGAACCTCCGGGCGGATTTTGTCTCCCGTTTTACTCACGACTTACGCATCCCTCTAGTAGCCTCTAACCGCGTATTAAAATTATTGCTGGAAGGCAGGTTTTGCGATGTTTCGCCACAATTGCAAGAAATAATTAATACCATGATTGGCAGCAATCAAGACCTGCTGGAAATGGTAAATACCTTATTAGAAGTTTATCGTCATGAAGCGGGCTGTAAAACCTTAAAAATTTCTGCCTGCAATATTCAGGAATTAGTTAGTGAAGTTTGCCAAGAATTAACTCCTTTAGCTGAAGAAAAAGGATTAGCTGTAAACATCGATCTAAGTGAAACTGCAAGCCCCATTATGGGCGATCGCTTAGAACTGCGGCGAGTTTTGACAAATATTATCGGCAATGCTATCAAATTTACAGACAAAGGTTCTGTAAATATTCACTGTTATCTGACTCCGATCGCTGTGAATATTGATATCCAAGATACAGGGCCAGGAATTTCTAAACCAGATCAGGCAATATTATTCGAGCGATTTCGTCAAGGAAAACACCAACGTTCTGGTAGTGGCTTGGGATTATATCTTTCTCGCTGTATTATCGAAGCACATCAAGGCACAATCGATGTGACATCTGAACCAGGCAAGGGTAGTACATTTACTATCCGCCTACCTTTAGCTGACGAAAACTAAAAGTAGGCGACAAAAAATTATTACCCTAATAACGCTGTTAGTACAATAGAATTAATAGAATTACCTTGTGATGTTGGGATGTCTGTTAAAAGATAGGTAAATAGAATATTAATTATGAATTAGCACCTTTGAGAAAATCAGTAATAGATTGAGAAAATGCTTTGCGATCGTTATTTTCAAAATGGCTGAAAAAAGAAGGTAAAAAAAAGAGCTAATAAAGGCAGAAGGTTCAGTAAATAATTATTTAACTTAAACCTTCTTCCTAAATAAAATTTCACCTATTACATTACCATCAAAATCTAACTACTTGAACAAGTTGTTACAACGAGGAAAACCTCTATCACGCTGTACTAGTCTAAAGTCTTTTTAACTTCATCTTTGATATTTTCAGTGGTGTGACGGACTTGGGCTTCAGCTTGTTTAGCTTTACCTTCAGCTTTATCTTTAGGATCGCCAGTTACTTCGCCAATTGCTTCTTGTACTTTTCCTTCGACGTTTTTAGCAAAAGCTTTTGCTTTATCTTCGATACTCATCTTTTTTGCTCCTAAAGTAGGTTAAGTGTTGATTATTTATTGCTTGCTTGAAAAGCGCTGCAATATCTATAGATTACTTTTAAATAACTTTTGCTTCTTCTATCTGACGATGTTTTTATGACAAATATTTGTGTCCATTGTACATAGTTATTTAACCTTGAAAATCATCTTTGGAAATTCAGGTAATATCCAAAAGAGGGAAAGGTATCATTATATTGTTCTATCTTTAGACAAAATCATTTATAACTTCAGGTAGATAGTGATGTTGATAACCCGCAACTTGGCTTATTACCACTGGATATGGTAAATATGTCAACAGAGTGCGCAGGCTTTCAAATTGGTGGTAGATAGTGCAGTATTAGCGAGTCCGTGTACTCACTTCTGGGTAAATGAGAGGAGATGCTTCAAAATACTTTCGTCTTTAATCACTTAGGACTTACGCAAGTGTCATAAAAAAATCGGATTTGTAGTTGTAAGCGGCTCTAGCCCTTATTTTGAGGACTAAAGTCCTCTCTGCGAGACGCTACGCGTAGCTTGCTTCCCCGGAGGGGTACACTACGAACTGAAAATAATATGCCAAGCTAAAAGCGTAGCTTGCTTCTTTGTAGGGATACAAGTCGGGAAACCGCAAGGGCGCAGTGACTCCCCAACTTACGTAGTTTAAGGTTTTTGGGGCTAACGCAAGCGTATTGAGTTATATATTAGTCACATCTTTCTTAATAGTCACTTATTAACTTGCAATCCGCTGTATATTGCTTCTGCAACTCTGACTAATTAAGCAAGTACTAGAAATAACTGACACTAAAAATAGTGGAAATCTCAGTAAATACTGTAGGAGCAGTAGCTTGCAGAATAAGGATTTTGTCACAAAATTTAGCAGAAATCAACATAATTTTTCAGGTTTTAACTGAAGAATAATTTAGCTAGTGCAAGAAGGCATAGATAAGTCTCAGTAGCGGCTTTGAAGTACCTAATAGAACTGGTGATTAATTTCTGCTCAAAGACAGCAGGAACAATTCTCCACATTGATTTCTAGCTTCTTACTTGTAGTATTTATGAAGATATTTATGCAATCAAATTCTAGTACTCAACCAACTCCCAACTTCCAATATATAGACTACAAAATGCCAACTGATTCGTCTGTTAACATTTTCATCGGATATTCTATCTTGATTCCAATGATTGTGTTTGTTGGGTTTAATATCTATAAGAAATACCAGACTGCTGTTTTTTGCCGACAAGTTGCTTATTTAGAGAAACTGTGGCATTTGAATATTAAAAAAGAGCTTGAAGAAAAATAATAATGAAGTACTTATTTCTAGTTTGGGTGCTTATATTCTCTTTAGTCGCTCCTAGCGCGGCGATATCTGATAACAAGCCGCTTCTTGATGAAAGCTTATACCAACACGTTGACGCTGAAGTAAAACAGCCATACTACTTAATATCTGGACTTGGCACAATCCACCATCCAGTTTCTACTTCTAATCCCCAAGCCCAAAAGTTTTTCGATCAGGGATTAAATTTAATTTACGCTTTCAATCATGATGAGGCAGTGCGTTCTTTTCAATACGCTGCCAAACTCGATCCCCATTTAGCGATCGCATATTGGGGTGTTGCTTTAGCCTTGGGGCCCAACATTAACTCGGCAATAGACCCCAATCGGGAATTAGCTGCTTATCAAGCGATACACCAAGCTTTGGCCCTTTCTACCCAAGCTTCCACCCAAGAACGGGACTACATTACCGCCTTAGCAAAACGTTACTCTCAAGATACCGATGCTGATTTGTATCAACTAGCGGTAGATTACGCCAAAGCAATGGGAAACCTAGTCAAGCGCTATCCTGATGATTTGGATGCGGCGACACTTTACGCTGAAAGCCTGATGGATCTGCATCCTTGGCAGCACTGGACTAAAGATGGTAAGCCACAGCCAGATACAGAAAAAATTGTGGCTGTTTTAGAATCAGTTCTCAAACGTAACCCGAATCATGCAGGAGCTAATCATTACTATATCCATGCAGTAGAAGCCTCACCTTCTCCAGAACGGGCCCTTGTCAGTGCTAACCGACTCGGAACTCTAGCGCCAGCAGCAGGACACTTGGTACACATGCCAAGTCATATTTATTTTCGTGTGGGAGATTATCAAGGGGCAATGCAGGCAAATGAGCAGGCGATCGCTCAAGATGATATTTACATCAAAAAATATCAAGTCCAGGGCACTTACCCCATGATGTACTACAACCACAACGTACATTTCCTCATGGTGGCCAGTAGCATGGCAGGAAGATATGAAGATGCTCTGAAATCCGCAGATAAATTAGTTGCAAACGCTACTGCAATTGACCCCTATGCACCAATGCTTGAGGGATTCCTCGGCAGCAAAATGCTGATTCAGACACGCTTTAGTGATTGGGATGCCATCTTAAAAACTCCTGCTCCCGCAGCTAAATTGCCCACTACCACAGCACTTTGGCATTTTGCTCGCGGTATGGCGATCGCAGCCACAGGCAAACTTGAAAATGCAGCAAGTGAAAGTCGGGCATTACTAGCTGCCAAACAGGGAATTTCCACCGAGGCAACTATTGGATTTAGTCCTGCCAGTAATATTTTAGACATTGCCTCAAAAGTTCTAGACGCCAAAATTGCTAGAGAAAAGCATGATTATGAATTTGCTATCCAATTACTAGAAAAAGCAGTAGTAGCAGAAGATGCCCTTAATTACGTGGAACCACCAGACTGGTACTTTCCAACGCGGGAATCTTTGGGTGCTGTGCTTTTGGCTAAGGGTGACTATAGAGAAGCTGAGAAAGTCTTTCGTGCCGATTTAAAAAAATATCCCCATAATGGACGTTCTCTATTTGGCTTGCAGGCAACTTTGCAGGCACTAGGCAAAGATGAGGCCGCTCAACTTGTCAAAGCTGAATTAGAGACTGTTTGGAAAGGTGATGTTCGGCAACTTAAGATTGCAACTTTGGTTAATTAGCCGAACATGAATGTTACGCCACTTACTCTCCTTTTTCAAAAAAAGAGGCTAGCGCCAAAGAAAAAGACTCGCGATGCTTGCTGCTATAAGCATCGCAGTTGCTTTTATAGCAGGTTTTCCCAAAGAGTACAAGTCACAATAGTTTTATATTTGTTGCCTGACTTTGCCTTTCGTATTAAAATCTTGAAGTAATGCTTCATAGTGAATGCAGTCAAACGTTCAATTCGGATATTAAAGATGCGCCCCTGCATGTCTGATTTTCTATATCACCCTACAGAATTTATCTTATTCCATTTCCAACCCCTTTTTGCGGTGGATTGTACTTAGGGTATGTGGGGGCGGGCGATCGCACTTAAGCGATCGCATCACTAGTTAACTATCTACTGGATGCAAAGAGTTGGCTCGTATGTCATCCTAGATTTATGAGAGTTAATTCAGTGATGTCTTTGGTTTTAGTATTGAAAGGCTTTTTCCTTTTAGTATTTACAGACTTCTGAGAGAAATTAAAATCTCTACACAGTGATGATTTTGGAGAGAATCGATGTCAATTTATGTAGGTAACCTCTCTTATGACGTTACACAAGAAGATTTAAGTGGTATTTTTGCAGAATATGGTACTGTAAAGCGCGTTCAAGTACCTACTGACCGTGAAACAGGTCGTCCGCGCGGCTTTGCTTTTGTGGAAATGGGAACTGAAGCTGAAGAAACTGCTGCCATTGAAGCTCTCGACGGTGCTGAGTGGATGGGTCGTGACCTGAAAGTGAATAAGGCTAAACCCAAGGAAGACAGAGGTGATAGAGGTTCCTTTGGTGGTGGTAACAGAGGAGGATACGGCAACCGCGGCGGTGGCGGTGGCGGTGGCGGACGATACTAACCTTGGAAACAAAAACTTACCAAGAGTCTTAAGGTCAGACAAACAAAAGTCTGTCTTTTTTTTGTAATGTTACCGCCTGCATAGCCATTGATGAAGTCAACTTAGTAGGAGAAATAATGACCCAAGTAATTGTAGGTGACAATGAACACATTGAGTCAGCCTTACGACGATTTAAACGAGAAGTTTCCAAGGCGGGAATTTTTCCAGACATGAGAAAGCATCGTCATTTTGAAACACCCTTAGAAAAACGCAAGCGCAAAGAAGTTGCCAAGCACAGACAAAGTAAGAGAAGTTTTCGTAATTAAGGGCTGAGATACAGCAGAATTCAGTCCTTCTGAATTCAGGAGCGGAGCCGAAGACGCTTTGCCTCCGGTCAAAATTCAGAATTCAGAAGTCAAACAGGCTTTATACCTTGCTTTGAGACGCGAGCTTGTGTACTTCACCTTCCTTGAAATTCGCTGTAAATATGAATGAATTCCCTCATAGATTCTATGAGGGTTTTCCTTTTGTCTATTTTAAAATCACGAAACCTAAAGAAACGCTAAAATCAAGTCAGCCTTTGTATTGTAGCGGTTGTGTCCCACATCACTCAGAGTGCGGTTCACTGCATAAATCCTGATTGTCAACGTCCTTATCCTCAGCCTTGGGGAAACAAATTTTGCAACAGCTGTGGCGCACCGCTAGAGTTGTTAAACCGCTATGTTCCACTTCAGCCCTTGGGATCGGGAGGATTTGCTCAAATCTACACAGTTTGGGATGAAAAAACTCAAACAGAGAAAGTGTTGAAAGTATTGGTAGAAGATTCGCCCAAGGCACTGGAGTTATTTACCCAAGAGGCGGCAGTTTTATCCGGTTTGCACCATCCAGGTGTCCCCAGAGTTGATGCCGAAGGGTATTTTCAGATACAACTGTTTAACCCCAAACCGCACCAACTGCCTTGCCTGGTAATGGAAAAAATCAATGGGCAAACTTTAGAGGAGATATTAAAAAACTTTCCCCAAGGGTGTCCAGAGAGTTTGGTTTTAAACTGGTTTGCCCAAGCTGTGCAGATTTTACAAGAATTACACAAACGTCAGATTCTTCACCGGGATATCAAACCTTCTAATTTAATGCTGGGTACATCTTCGCCATCTGTAACCCCGTCTCCAGGGCAAGCAGAGGGCGATCGCCTGGTATTAATTGATTTTGGTGGGGCGAAACAATTTAGTGCCTCTAAACTGCGTTCTCAGTCTAGTTCCACGCGATTATTTTCTTCTGGCTACAGTCCACCAGAACAAGTTACTGGAGGTATTGTTGGGCCAAGTGCCGATTTTTATGCTCTTGGTCGAACGGTGATTGAACTACTAACAGGCAAATACCCGCTAGAGTTGGAAGATCGGCAAACGGGTAAATTGCAATGGCGAACTGTGGTGAATGTCAACCCGCAACTAGCAGATTTGCTAGATGAGATGGTGCAGGAGGATGTGCGATCGCGTCCAGCGAATGCAGCTATAATTCAAAAACGTTTGGCGAAGATTTCTCAACCATTACCGCCACCAGGGTTATTTGCCCAACTGCAAGACAACATTAAGCAAGCCTCAACGCAAGTTTCCCAGAGATTTACACTGGTAACACAAGCTATCGAACAAGTTTTAGCTAACTTTAGCCTAGCTCTCACCAAAACCGTTATTTTTATCGCTCAGACAATCATCAAAATTTTCCGAGCTTGTTTGGCGACGATTTGGGCGATGCTCCTCAGTAGTATAGGCGCTTGTTTTGGTGCGATCGCTGGTTTTATTTTGGCCTATCACACCAGCTTAGGGCCTCAGATTGTAGAATTTATTGGGAGTCAGCTAAATCAATTAGTACCAAATACTCAGCCCGTCTTTGGGGCAGATATTTTGGTGTTCGTCGCCGCAGGCTGGGGAACCGCATGGGGATTGACAGTATCTGGTTGTTTTGGTCAACGGCGGCGGTTTTTAGTGGCATCCCTGATGGGGATAATTAGCTATGGCTTTGGCTGGTTGATTTTGCAATTAATCACCCCAAAAGATAGCGGCGAGGGCTTAATGGCAGTGATTTTAGTGGCAGTTTGCCTACTCACGTTGAGTTTAGGACTTCGCAGCCATCATGTAGTGTACGCTCTGTTCGCAGCCTTTGGCAGTGCGATCGGCTATGCACTTTTGATTCTTTTGAAGTTAGGTGCACCTCCAATTTTCCAATTTACCAGTCAACCAGCCTGGTCAGAGTTACAGTTACCTCTAATTTTTTTTGGCTCTATAGGCTTCTTTATCAGCTTCTGGTTAGGAGTGAGTTATTACCTAATTGTCCCTGGACTGCGCCTTTTAGGATGGCGATGAAGAAGGCAGGGGGGCAGGGGAGTAGGGGGCAGGGGAAGAATTAATAACCAATGCCCAATGCCCAATGCCCAATGCCCAATGCCCAATGCCCAATGCCCAATGCCCAATGCCTAAAAACAAGATCCCCCTAGTCGTATTTTTATCGAGCTAGGGGGATCACATATTTGGTAGTCTATAATTGGTTCGGTATAGTTCCTTACGATTTGATTCTATAGCCTATATTTCCGTTTGAGTAGTCTTACTATTAGAATTTATAGTATTTTTACAGCTTCTTAATCAATGCTTCATCCCTGTACTTCCTTAGAGAAGCAGTATATGTAAGGATGACAGTACGTAATGTTCGTAACTTGTCATTTTTGTAAATATCAGTAAAAAATATGAAACTTAAGATTATTGCCACCGTCTCCCTGTTAGCTTGTTTAGGGTTTGCAGAGCAGGCTCTTGCGTTAAATCAGCTAGACTTGGATCAGTTGAAGGCAACAAGTGCCTGTCCTCGGTGTAATTTGAGTGGCGCTGACCTAACTAGGCTGAATCTAACTGGAGCAAATTTGCGAGGGGCTGACTTGAGCGGCGCTACATTATCTCAAGCTAATCTCACGAATGCCGATCTCACCGGTGCAAATTTAGAAGGTGCGATTCTGAATTCGGTAAATCTGAGTGGTGCTTCCTTAACAGGAGCAAATTTGAAATCAGCATCCCTGGAAAATGCTGATTTATCTTATGCCGGTTTTATCAGCGCCAATTTGGAAGCAACAAACTTAAAAAATGCAATATTGCAGTTTACTAATTTTCGAGGGGCTAACTACCGACTAACAACTCTGGCTAATGGTGTCGTCACCTCTGACAAACCCTATGGCTGGTCGTTAGAGCGTCAAAATCCCAGAGAATGTAACGAGTTTAAACCCGAAAATACTTTAGGCACAACTTGCTATTCAAAATAAACTGGGGCATTGGGCATTGGGAATGGGGCATTGGGCATTGGGCATTGGGCATTGGGCATGGGGCATGGGGCATGGGGCATGGGGAAGAGACAAGGTAGACAAGAAAAAAGGAAAAGACTTGTTCAATAATTCCCCCTTGTCCCCTTGTCCCCTTGTCTCCCCTGCTCCCCTGCTCCCCTGCTCCCCTGCTTGTTCTTAACACTCCTTGTATAGCAAAAGCATTTTGTTTGTTAACAGTTCTTTATCATGGGAAAAAAGCCTAGCCTATAGATTAATTAAATCGATGCTTACCCATATAAAAGACTTAGCAGCAAAACTAGCGCCCCGCTTAATTGAAATTCGCCGCCACATCCACTCTCACCCAGAACTCAGCGGTCACGAGTACCAAACAGCAGCTTTCGTAGCTGGTGTTTTGTCTTCCAGTGGACTGCACGTACAAGAAGGAGTTGGCAAAACGGGTGTCATTGGAGAACTTCAAGGCACTGGCCAAAATGACCGTTTATTGGCAATTCGCACTGATATGGATGCCTTGCCAATTCAAGAGGGCACTAATTTGGAATATGCCTCTCGTGCAGATGGGATTATGCACGCTTGCGGTCACGATGTCCACACCACTGTAGGGTTAGGAACGGCAATGGTGCTGTCCCAAATGGCTGAGGAATTAGGTGGAAAAGTGCGGTTTTTATTTCAGCCAGCCGAGGAAATTGCTCAAGGGGCAAGCTGGATGGTGAAAGATGGGGCGATGCAAAATGTCTCAGCTTTATTAGGGGTTCATGTTTTCCCTTCTATACCCGCAGGTTCTATTGGGGTGCGTTACGGGGCATTAACAGCCGCCGCTGATGATTTAGAGATTCTGATTATGGGAGAATCTGGACATGGGGCGCGTCCTCATGAGGCGATTGATGCGATTTGGATTGGTTGCCAAGTGATTACGGCACTGCAACAAGCTATCAGCCGGACACAAAATCCTTTGCGTCCTGTAGTATTGAGTATAGGGAAATTTAATGGTGGCAGAGCGCCGAATGTAATTGCCGATAAAGTGCAGTTATTGGGAACTGTGCGATCGCTCCATCCTGAAACCCGTGCCCATCTCCCAAACTGGATTGAAAACATTGTATCTAATGTTTGCCATACCTACGGAGCAAAGTATCAAGTCAATTATCGCCAAGGTGTACCCAGCGTCCAAAATGATTACGCCCTGACGCAATTGTTACAATCAGCCGCAGAAGAAGCTTGGAGTAGCGATCGCGTTCAAGTACTACCCGAACCCTCCCTTGGCTCTGAAGATTTTTCTATTTATTTAGAACATGTCCCTGGTTCTATGTTTCGCTTGGGTGTAGGCTACAAAGAAAGAATCATTAACCACCCTTTACACCATCCCCAATTTGAAGTCGATGAATCTGCTATTATCACCGGGGTTGTAACTATGGCATACACAGCTTATAAATATTGTCAGCAAAATTTGTAAACAAAAACTCCCAGCAGATAAATGCTGGGAGTTTTTGTTTAACTAACCTTTTTAGCAGCTATAGAAAGCTCAAAAGCCTTCTACACATTGGATTCGCTAACAACACCTAATTTCTCTTGAATTTTGGTCTTAGCGGCTTTGAATTCAGTAGCCAGTTGCTCGCTTTCATCGCTGCTCAAGTTGTTACGAATGGCAGCAAACATTGTGCTTTCTTCTTGACGAATATGGTCGCCAACAGCTTCCATAAGCTGTGTAACTCGATCTTTGAATTCAGGTGACGAAGGGCTAATACCCTTAATTTGGTCTAACACCTGCTTCATTTCAGCTTGTTCATCAAACAGTTCTTGGGTGTTATCTTGACCGTAGAAAGGACGTACTCTTGTATAGACTACTTCCTCTTCAGCTTCAGCGTGGGCATTTAAATCCTTATAAATTTGACCGAAGTACTCTTGGATCTTCTGCGGATCGTCGCTTTGCAGTAGTTCGGTGAATAAGGTATTTACCTTGTTGTGATCGAGGCGGATGACATCTTGGATATTTAGATCCTTTTTGTCGCTGTTTTGGGTGACAGCACTACCTACTACGCCACTAACCGCGGCCATAGCGTCTTGAACACGTGCCCAAATTCCTTGATCTGCATCTTGTCCAGTGAGTTCGCGGACACCCAGAATTTCCAGAATGCCTTTAAGTTGTTCTTGGTGAGCGCGGTTTTCAAAGTTAATGGTATTTAATGGGCCGATCGCTAGCAACACATCAGCGCCAACTTTTTGAGCAGCTTTGTGAACTATCAAGCCACTCATTACTACTTGATGTTTCAGCAATTCATGCTGAGAAACTTTCTCATACAGGCTTAACTCAGAACCTTTGAACAATTCGCGAGCTTTTTCAATGAATTGTGTAACATTTTCTTTGGGTTCAGCCTGAATCCCATACTGACCAATTACAGTTTCTAAAATACCAAGGTTTTTTTCATCATCATTGATAAAATTTCGGATGCGATCGGCAATTTCAGCATCAAGCCCTTGCGTCAAAAGCGATTGTTCATTTTCGATGACCAACTGTTGCAGAGCTTTTAGACTTGCAAGTTTTACAGCAATAGCATTGCGTTTCGTATCATCTAAAGTAGTTACCATCCGTGTTCTCCTCGGCAAAGCGTTCGTAATTCTTACTTGATATAACCTTGACACAGAGGTTAGGGAGATTCCATCTTTCTTTTGAGCGATCGCGCTCACAACTCTGGGTAGAGAAAAAAACTTTTCCTTAGAGAAAAATCGAAGCGATCGCTTCAATTTTTGATTGCCATCAAATCAAGCAGTTTAGTATGACATTCAAATTGAATAAATTACCTATTTGAAAGCAATTTCTATCTTGAGAATGACAATTAAGCTCAAAAAAACTACTTCTTATTCAAGAGGGCAAAATCGTAACCAGTTCCACTAGAGCAAGACTCGCAACGCTCAATTTTGACAAGCATTGCTTCTCCTTGACGCTCCCCAGATGCCGAAAACTGAATCATTCCGGTTGCTCCAGATGTTGAAAAATTTGGATTAGACAATACCCTTTGTAATCCTTCGCGGGTACTATCTTTTTTTAAACCAGCAATAATTGCTTGGAGTGCATCATAAGCTCCTGCTGTTCTCTGATTTACTTGAGCATTCCAAAGCTGAAAGGCATTTTTTGCAAAAGGGTTATCTTTATTAGCATCACGATGCCAATACACAGGTAATACCATTCCTTCGAGATCCTTGCCATTTTGCAAAGTTGTAGCACTGTACATAGTTTCAGAAGCAAACAGTGGCTTTCTACCTTTAACTTCTTGTGCTACTTTGGTGGCAAAGTAGATATTTCTGATTGAAGGCATTAGTAAAAAGCCACTTGCATTTTCTGTTTCTATAGCTTTATCTACAAAAGCTTTAGGGTTAAAATTCTTATCTGCTAAATTGCAAGGCGTACTAATAACGTTGCTGCCATAATTTTTGATAGCTTGAGTGTACTTTTCTACAAGTATCTGATTTGATGAAGAGGTTGGATTATCTCTTGAATTACGAACATCGCCACAAATAGCAACATTCCTTGCTTGTCGAGCAATGTAGCGAGAATGAGTATCTACTAAATTATCATATAACGGATTTACGTGAAATAAGTAGTTATTTGTGAAACTATTAGGCTGACTATTTAATGCATTATTATCTAACTTTCCTGAATTTTCTGCTTGATTTGGTAGCTCGACGGGCAAGACTAAAACCAAACCTTTCTCTTTATATATTTCTGCGTTACGTCTAACACCCACAGCAGCTACAAGGCTTTTATCTTCAACTAATTCATTATCTAGCCGTGCAGAATCTTCTCTATTATCAGCACTTGCAATTACAATTTGCAATTTTTTACCATTAATTCCTCCTTGGATATTAACTTCATTTTGAGCTTGAGCTACACCGCGTAAAATCTCTTCTGCTAAACTAGGGTCGAAGTTAATTGGTGCGACGATCGCAACTTTTATAGCTGATGAATTATCTCGCGCTATTTTGGCATTATTTAAATAAATTAAAGTTTCTGGATCGTTGCGATTATTTTTCAGAGAATCAGTAAACTTTTTAACAGCAGTAATGTAATCTTTTTCAGCAAAAGCTTTAACTCCATCTGTTTTTTCAGGGGATGTTTGCACTTTCACCAAAATCCTTGTACCCAAATTCATTAATGACGACTTATTTGTAAATGAAGATGAAGTTTGTGTGGGGTTTGATGGTGTTGTTACGATAGTAGAAGATACTTTGTTAATCAACCATAAAATAGCTGCTACCATTACCCCAGCCAGACCAAGAGAAATAAGCAATCTCAAGTTTTCTTTTTTATTTGTCATGAATAACTACCAATACTTACAAAATTTATTTTAAATAAAGAGATTTATGACAATTGAACAATACAAAAAACTAAAGATATTTAGCAATCAGGTTGTTGATTATTTCAGATACACCCACAATAATAATTGTCAATATACCTGCTAGAATAACTAGCAATCCTACAAGTAACAGCCCATTTAAACCAGCTTTGAAAAGATTATTAGTTAAAAGATTTCTGAAAATAAAGACAACGAGTAAATTGGCGATGATAGCAATAACAATTAAATAAGCTTTTTCTAGAAGGGGGCGAGATTGAATAAAGACTAATCCTCCTAAAATGAGCAACCACAATCCAGAGCTAATCCAAGTCGTTCCGAGAAAACTTATAAGTGCGATCGCTAAAAATGAACTACCCGATCCAGCTATGATTGCTCCAGATAATAATCTACTGTTAGATAATTGTGGTAGATATCGAGTTGATTGATGTTGATTTTGCGGTTGCGTCCTTGATGGTAAAGTAGGTGGAATAACTGTAGGAGGTGATGTATACCTTAGCGGTGGCAACTTTTTTAAATCTTGTAAGACAGCCTGTGCAGATTGATAACGCTGTTCGTGATTTTCTTCTAGACACTTATTAAGAATTATCTCTAATTCTTGACTTATGGGTCGCGTTAAATGCTGCCGCCAACTAGAAGTCCAACCATAGCCTTGTTTCATCCACAAACTCGAAGGAGAGATATTGGTCAGCAGTTGAAAGCAAGTTATTCCTAAACTGTAGATATCACTAGACAGAAAAACTTTACCCGTTTGCATTTGCTCAACTGGTGCATAACCTAATGAACCAATAATTGTCCCGATCGTAGTGTTTGTAGGTTCCGTTTTTTGTTTTGCCACTCCAAAATCAATTAGTACTAACTTCCCATCATTTTGACGGCGAATAATATTTTCTGGTTTAATATCTCGGTGAATTACTTGTTGTTGATGTATGTATATCAGTACAGATAATAAATTCTTTAAAACATCTCGAATCTTGGCTTCATCAAAAACCCCTTGTTGTTTTAACTCTTGTAACAGATTTTGTCCTTCGATAAACTGCTGCACTAAATACAGATATTCAGCTTCCTTAAAATATGCATACAAATTGGGAATTTGGACATGTTCTCCTAGTTCTTTGAGACGTTTGGCCTCTCGTTCAAACAACTCAGTCGCTTTTTTATGTGCCTGACTACCCTGACTGGCATAAAATTGACTTAGAACCAGCTGCTTCACAACACATCGTTCATTAAGCTTGTCTATATCTTCGGCGATATATGTGCGTGCAAACCCTCCTCTCCCTAATGGTGTGATGATTCGGTAACGATTTCTCAATAGCGATACCAACTCTGTGCCACAACTGAGGCAGAAATTTGCCCCGTCAGGATTTTGGGGATTCTCGCAATTAGGATTTAGGCAGCAGACCATATAATTATCGCTGTCATTTTATTAGTTTTTAGGATATACCTTAAATTCTCTAGAAGCGTTACATTGTAAAGTCTCTACATAGATAATGACCTAGGCGTAGCCCGTCGTAGACATCGCTTCTTACTCTCGTAAACAATTGACCTGGCTCTACATTGCGATTGTTTTGCGTACACTGAATATTTTTGTAGATATACCCACCCCATTCTAGTCAATAAAAACCACGCTTGGCGATCGCTTCTCTATCGATCCCAAACACGAAATAACCTGACTTTTAGCAGCCAGGAACTTCATCTCTCTGGAACAAAGATCGCACTTTTCACCAAAGTATTTCAATGACTAAATTCCTCTATGCGAATCAACCGCAATTCTCAAAAGCAATACAGCCCTTCAGTTAACACCTGTTTGTCACAGACAGCTTTTTTTATCCCACCAACGCCGTAATTACCACACATCTCGATTGTGGGGTTTACAAAACTCCCCGCAATTGTGACGATTACGCTAGAATTATTAAAGGTTCTTTACAGAATTTGCCGATCCTTCTCAATTCTGTTAAAACAGCCTAGCATTCAAATGTAAATCTTATAAACACCCTCTAGAGTTCACCAAAAGCTTCTATGACGCTCCCAATTCGCAACGTCGCCATTATCGCCCACGTTGACCACGGCAAAACCACGCTGGTTGACGCACTCCTCAAACAATCCGGCATTTTCCGCGAAGGCGAAGACGTTCCGGATTGCGTTATGGACTCCAACGCCCTAGAACGGGAACGGGGTATTACTATCCTGTCCAAAAATACGGCAGTTCGCTACAAAGAAACACTAATTAATATTGTTGATACTCCTGGACACGCTGACTTTGGTGGCGAAGTTGAACGGGTACTCGGTATGGTTGACGGATGTCTTCTGATTGTCGATGCCAATGAAGGCCCCATGCCTCAAACGCGCTTCGTTCTGAAAAAAGCTTTGGAAAAAGGGCTGCGTCCCATCGTTGTGATCAACAAAATCGATCGCGGTCAGGCTGACCCCCACGTTGCAGTTGATAAAGTCTTGGATCTGTTCTTAGAATTAGGCGCAGATGAAGACCAATGTGATTTTCCTTATCTGTTCGCTTCCGGGATGGGAGGTTTTGCTAAGGAAACCTTGGAAGCAGAATCGGTAGACATGCAACCTTTATTTAACGCGATTCTAAAACACGTTCCATCACCAGTAGGTGATCGCAATAAACCTCTGCAATTACAAGTCACAACCCTAGATTATTCTGAATATCTGGGACGGATTATCATTGGCAGAATTCACAATGGTACTATCCGTTCAGGACAACAAGCAGCTTTAGTTACAGAAAACGGCACCATTGTCAAAGGTAAAATTACCAAATTGATGGGCTTTGAAGGTTTGAAACGGGTGGAAATGGAAGAAGCAACCGCAGGTTATATTGTGGCGGTGGCTGGTTTCGCTGATGCTTACATTGGAGAAACGATTACCGATCCTAACGAACCCCAAGCTTTACCACTAATTAAAGTGGATGAACCCACCTTGCAAATGACCTTCTGGGTGAATGATTCGCCCTTTGCGGGTCAAGAAGGTAAGTTGGTGACATCAAGACAAGTGCGCGATCGCCTTTTCCGCGAACTTGAAACCAACGTGGCTTTACGCGTTGAAGAAACCGATTCTCCCGATAAATTCCTCGTTTCCGGTCGTGGAGAACTCCACCTGGGTATCTTAATTGAAACCATGCGCCGGGAAGGATTCGAGTTTCAGGTATCTCAGCCACAGGTTATTTACCGCGAAGTCAACGGTCAACCTTGCGAACCTTACGAACTCTTGGTGTTAGACATTCCTGTTGATGCTGTGGGTAGCTGTATCGAACGCCTGGGACAACGCAAAGGCGAAATGCAAGATATGCAACCAGGTAGTGGCGATCGCACCCAACTAGAGTTTGTCATTCCCGCCCGTGGTTTGATTGGTTTCCGGGGTGAATTCATGCGGATGACTCGTGGCGAAGGCATCATGAACCACAGCTTCTTAGACTACCGTCAACTCAGTGGCGATATTGAAGCCCGTAACAAAGGCGTTTTAATCTCCTTTGAAGAAGGCGTTTCTACCTTCTACGCCATGAGGAACGCCGAAGATAGAGGAGCATTCTTTATTGTTCCCGGTACAAAGGTTTACAGAGGCATGATTGTGGGCGAACACAATCGTCCGCAAGATTTGGAATTAAATATCTGTAAAACCAAGCAGTTAACCAACCACCGTGCGGCTGGTGGCGATGAATTAGTGCAACTGCAAGCACCAATAGACATGAGCCTAGAGCGTGCTTTGGAATACATCGGCCCCGATGAATTGGTGGAAGTTACACCCCAATCAATTCGTCTGCGGAAGATGTCGAAGAAGTTGGCAAAACGGTAAGTAAAGCAATAACTTAATTAATTTAGAAAGCCTGCGGATGCAGGCTTTTTTGTTTGCTAGGTGTGTAACAATCATTTTTTAAATGAATATAACAATGAATAGAAGTATAATAATGCCCGAAATGCCCGATGTTTATTACACATGAGCCAAAGTCAGTAGCACTTAAATCATCCTGTCTTAGTGCTTTTACACGTGTGCGATCGCGTGGTTTGATAACTATTCTCCAAGTTACTCTTGAGATAATAATGGCTCAAATGACTGGTAAGCCTGATAGTTCCGAAAATGTCGAGCATATAAATCAACAATATCCTCAGATGAATCAAAGTCATCATACAAAACTGAATTCACGTCTACTAATTGCTGCAAAGACCAAGTAATAGTTTCTCCATTTTCATTTGTATAGCTGACACTTTCATTTTTACTATGATTCAAAGCCTTTGCTTTTGCTTCCTCTAAAGAAGTGGCTTTAATCAAAACAAAGCTTTCTTGGTACAAAGGTTGATAATCAGGTTTATCTGAAGATGATTTGTAGAGAATTATAGCAATATAGAAGGATTCTGCTTTATTTGCATTTTTAGTTTCCATTTCATGTTCTCTATAGCTATTTTTTGAATCTATTATCATTCAATAACTTCCAAGCTTTTTTACCACTAGCCGATCTGCTTTTCTTGATGTCTTCTAAATAAGAGTTCAGAAACTCGCTCGGAAACTCCCGCCTAATCGATGCTTTTCGGCACACACTAATAAAAGTATCAGCAAACAAACTTAAGTTATCGTTGGCTTCACAACTAGCCCCTGGTCTAAATTGGCTTATTAGTAAGGATTGCTCAGATAAATTTGCATTGTTGTAATTATAGGTTAAAGCCTGGGAGTGAGTAGCAATAGGTTGTACAAACAATCCCATAGTTAACAGACTGACCAGTGGTTTTTGCAGCATATAGTTGAAAAATAGCCCACTATTTCCCTTTTCATAAGATAGTAAATTAATATTATTGCCGAAACCAACTGCATACCCAACGCCACAACCGACGCAACCACACCCAAAACCCACGGCGAGAAAGTACAGGCGTTTTTGGTTGCGAAAGACGCTCAATTGCATTGTTGCAATCTTGCACTTTAGCATCAAGTCCCATCGCCTGACAAAGTTCACGGGCATTGCGATAAGCACCCAGCGCATCTGATTCTCGATTAACGTTTTTTAATGACAGACCTAAGTTAAACCATGCGATCGCTTCGCCATTGCGATCGCCTATCTCCCTTTTGATTTCCAAAGACTGCTGGTGGAACTCAATCGCCCCTTGGTAATGTCCCAGCAAGTAGTAAGCATTGCCCAAACCGATTAAAGAAGCACTTTCGTCGTTGCGATCGCCTATTTCCCTAGATATTTCCAAAGACTGCTGGAAGAACTCAATCGCCCCTTGGTACTGTCCCAGCAAGTAGTAAGCATTGCCCAAACCGATTAAGGAAGCACTTTCGCCGTTGCGATCGCCTATTTCCCTAGATATTTCCAAAGACTGCTGGAAGAACTCAATCGCCCCTTGGTACTGTCCCAGCAAGTAGTAAGCATTGCCCAAACCGATTAAGGAAGCACTTTCGCCGTTGCGATCGCCTATTTCCCTAGATATTTCCAAAGACTGCTGGAAGAACTCAATCGCCCGTTGGTACTGTCCCAGGGAGTTGTAAGCACTGCCCAAATTGTTTAAGGAATTACGTTCGCCATAGCGATCGCCTATCTCCCTAGATATTTCTAAAGACTGCTGGAAGAACTCAATCGCTTGTTGGTGCTGTCCCAGGGAGTTGTAAGCACTGCCCAAATTATTTAAGGAATGACCTTCGCCATTGCGATCGCCTATGTCCCTTTTGATTTCCAAAGACTGCTGGAAGAACTCAATCGCCCGTTGGTATTGTCCCAAGGAGTTGTAAGCATTGCCCAAATTGTTTAAGGAATTACCTTCGCCATTGCGATTGCCTATCTCCCTAGCTATTTCCAAAGACTGCTGGTGGAACTCAATCGCCCCTTGGTACTGTCCCAGGGAGTCATAAGCATTGCCCAAATTGTTTAAGGAAGTACCTTCGCCATTGCGATCGCCTATCTCTCTAGCTATTTCCAAAGACTGCTGGTGGAACTCAATCGCCCCTTGGTACTGTCCCAGGGAGTTGTAAGCATTGCCCAAATTGATTAAGGAATTACCTTCGCCATTGCGATCGCCTATTTCCCTTTTGATTTCCAAAGACTGCTGGGAGAACTCAATCGCCCGTTGGTACTGTCCCAGGGAGTTGTAAGCATTGCCCAAACCGATTAAGGAAGAACCTTCGCCATTGCGATCGCCTATCTCCCTAGATATTTCCAAAGACTGCTGGAATAACTCAATCGCCCCTTGGTACTGTCCCAGTAAGTAGTAAGCAGTGCCTAAATTATTGAGAGTAGCCCGATAATTCCAGTTTTCTCGTTCATCAATTTTGTCCCAAGCTGCTATCAACTGTCCCCATAAGTCAACTTGCTCGGTGTAATAGCCCCGCAAGGTTAAAAAATTATCGCAAAAGTTTAATACATCGAATGCCGTGTCATAATTTTCCAGTTGATACCAATGATGAAAAACTTCTAAATATTCTTTGATATCTTCTTTAGTCCGCCAAGGTTGTTGTTTAACATTCAAAAGATAGTAATTGATAGCTCGTTGATGCACTTCAGTCTGTTTTCCAGCCTTATACCGCGCATATTCTAAAATAACAGGCTGAAACTCATACCGCCGCTTACCATTGAGTTTTTCTAACAACAAAGAACGTTTAATAAGGTTCCTCAGTTCTCCCTCAATCTCTGGTGCTGAACTTCCCGGCAACATAGCCACTGCTGCGGCACTCTCAACCGCACCACGATAAACACTAATATTCAGCAATAACGCCTTTTGTAACTCATTCAACCGATTAAAACTGGCATCCAACACCAACACCATCCCCACATTTTCCCGGCGATGGATACCTACCACTTGGGAATCTGTCAACAACTGCCGCAAATTCCCTAAGCCTAAATCTGCTAATCGTCTTAAATCCGGGTCTTGGCGATATTCTTCTATTAATAAATCTGCTACTAATCTCAACAGCAAAGGATGCCCATCTACCAATTTGACAAAATCCCCTAAATCCCCGCGAATGCCTAACTCTGTTAACAGTGCTACCCCTTCTGCGAGTTGTAAACCTTTCAGGGGTAGCCATGTAAATTTTGGTAATTCTGGTCTTTCCCTAGTGGTAACTATTACCTTACTATTACCGCCATATTCCACCCAAGCATTGAAAAAGTCGCCGTAGAATTGACTTCCCCACTGTCTATCTGGCTGTAATAAACTCTCCAGGTTGTCAACGATCAGTAAATATTGCCCAGATTGCAGACACTTAACTAGCGCTTGCATTAACTGCGCTTCTTGTTCTGGAACCGGAAAGCCAAATTCACTGAGGACTTGGCGAGCTAAATCGCTAAAACCTGCGCCATAATTAACATCAGCCCAAAATCGCTTAGGGAAACCTTCAATTTTGTCATAAATTTTAGCAGCTAGCATCGATTTACCCGTGCCACCGATGCCTTCTATACCAATTAAAAAGGTATTTTTATCAATTAACCATTGCTGTATTTGGGCGATTTCTGCTGTTCTTCCTTGCCAGTAAGCCAAACTTTTACCGGGATTCCCTGCTTTGAGAACCCCCGGCGATTCTGGTGGAGAGATTTGTTGCAATCGCTCTAGTACTGGTTCTATTCGGTCAACAATAATCTTGACTTCTACTGCATTTATCTGTCCTACTTGAGTTACCTTACTGTCACCGTAGGCAGTGAGATTCATTTCAATATTGTTCGAGTTACTGGAGCTGGGTTCCTCTGCCATTGCTTACAGTAGGTAAAAATTTTGCTTGATATTGTGGCTGTGAACTCGGCCGTTCCTGTTCAGAACTCGGCCGTTCCTGTTCAGAACTCGGCCGTTCCTGTTTAGAACTCGGCTGTTCCTGTTCAGAACTCGGCCGTTCCTGTTCAGAACTCGGCCGTTTCTGTTCAGAACTCGGCCGTTTCTGTTCAGAACTCGGCCGTTCCTGCTCAGAACTCGGCCGTTCCTGTTCAGAACTCGGCCGTTCCTGCTCAGAACCCGGCCGTTTCTGTTTAGAACTCGAAACATCAAAATTTTTAGTGTAGGCAGTACTCTATCCACCCTATTCAATTAAAAACTTACTTGGTTTGCGTCAATCTTTCCAACTTGCTTCACCGTACTTTGGTCGTAAGCATTAGCACTGACCTGAATATTGTCTCCGGGTTGGTCAGTCGATGCTTGTAAAATTTTAGCTATTTCCTCTGCAAGCGCTGTATCCGCTTCTAAAATCTTCTTAAGTTGCACTCGCAAACTTGCTTGTAAATCTTCATCTTCTGGCTTTTGTGCCACATCCGTTGCTGCTTCCTTCGCTGCTTCCTTAGCCTCTACTTTGGGATGTAACTTAGCCCAAATAGCTTTGGCTTTATTCCAAACATCCTCACCTACTTTTTGAGATGCCCCTTCTACAGCTTTATTGCCCACATTTAACAGAAATGGCAGACAAGGAGCGAGAAATTTAACAAGTAGAGCTATATCCATTGGTTTATGATGTCTATCTCACAAATGTACATTTTTACTAAGTATATTAACGTATCTTTCTCTGTCACCTTGAAGCGAAATTTAGCCCAGTAATTGCTGCCAAGTTAATTCTTTTCTCGCTTCATCCCAATGCCAGCATAATAAATTAGCGGGTTGACTCTTGGCAATTCCAGATAAACCAATCGCTCGTCTAGGTGCATCCGTAGCTAGTAAAATGGCAGTCTCCACATCACAAATTCCCCACTTCACCAAATTCTGCACTCCCACTAATAAAGGTAAAGTCGTCCCCGATAAAGTGCCATCGGCTAGTCGTGCCGTACCGTTTTTGACTTCAATTTCCCGACTGTCCCAAGGATACACGCCATCGGGTAGCCCCAGAGGTGAAAGGGCATCACTGACGAGGAACAGCCCTTTTTCTTCATAGCTAGCGCGAAGTAATATTTGCAGCATCGTGGGCGAGACGTGTTCGCCATCAGCAATAAAACCACACATCACATCAGAATGGGTAATTGCTGTCCCTAATAATCCTGGTTCGCGGTGATGCAATGGTGGCATGGCATTGAAAGCATGAGTTACCATCGTTGCACCGAGTTCAAAAGCGAGTTGTGCTTGGGCTGATGTCGCCTGAGAATGTCCTAAACTAACGGTAATTCCCAAAGAACGCAAATATGGAATTACTTCACCAGTGGGATCTAATTCCGGCGCTAAGGTGATGACTTTTACGACGTGGGCATAATCTCCCAAAACCCGCTTTACCTCGTCAATTGTTAAGGGTAATAAGTACTCTGCTGGGTGTGCGCCGCGCTTTTGGTAATTCAAAAATGGGCCTTCTAAATGAACTCCAAGTATCTTGGCACCAGCTTGTTTACAGGGGATAATATCAGCAATCACAGCAAGCGATCGCTGAATCTTTTCTACTGAAGTTGTCACAAGTGTCGGTAAAAATCCATCTACCCCGACATCCCACAAAAATTGCGTTATTTTCTGGAGTACATGAGCATTTTCAGCCGTTAAATCAGGAAATGCCAAACCCAACGCACCGTTAATTTGTAAATCAACGCCACCCAATGAAATCCAGTCACCTGCAACATCGATCGCAGATGCACAGATGTCTTTCCCGACTGTATCCATTGGCAAGATTTGCTCAATTATGCCCTCTTGATCGACCAAGAGCATCTGCAAATCTTTGTAACCAGTCACTCTAGCATTGATAATATCTACAGGATTTTGTGTTGCTTGGGTCATCACACTGAGGAGAAGATAGCTAAATCTCTCCGATTTTAGATGAAACAACCGACGATTAATCCAAAATCCAAAATCCAAAATCCAAAATTCTATGGCTCCCCTAGTTGGTATTATCATGGGCAGCGATTCCGATTTGCCCACTATGAAAGATGCGATCGCAGTTTGTGAAGAATTTGGTGTTGAGAGCGAAGTTGCGATCGTTTCGGCTCACCGCACCCCAGAACGCATGGTGCAATATGCTCAACTTGCACACCAACGCGGTATTAAGGTAATTATTGCAGGTGCCGGTGGTGCTGCCCATCTACCAGGAATGGTAGCGTCTTTAACTCCCCTTCCTGTGATCGGTGTTCCTGTACCCACTCGGAACTTACAAGGTGTAGATTCTTTGTATTCTATTTTACAGATGCCTGGTGGTATTCCTGTGGCAACAGTAGCGATCGGTAATGCCAAAAATGCCGGTCTTTTAGCAATACAAATCCTCGCAACTCATCAACCAGAATTGTTAGAAAAAGTGCAACAATATCGCCAAACCTTATGTGACTCAGTAATTGCAAAGCAAGCAAAACTAGAACAATTAGGCTATGAGCAATATTTACAGCAGATGTTTTAATAAATATTAATACCAGAGCAGCAGGGAAGATGAGGGAGACAAGGGGACAAGGGGGACAAGGGGGACAAGAGGACAAGAGGGAATTATTGAACAAATCTCTCCCTTGTCTTCCCCCTCTTCCTTGTCTACCTTGTCTCTTCTCAATGCCCAATGCCCAATGACAAATGACAAATGACAAACCAAACTATTCAGATTGTTGCCCGTATTATTGCTTTGCCTAACAAAGTAGAAGAACTAAAAGCTGTACTGTTGGAACTTATTGAGCCAACCCGTCAGGAGGCAGGTGCGATTAAGTATGAACTTTTGCAAAACCAATACGATCCAACAGACTTTACTTTTGTAGAAGAGTGGGCTTCTCATGAAGCCTTGAATACTCATCTAGATTCACCCCATTTCCAAGCGGCAGCAGCTAAACTCGAAGGTTTAGTGACTGCTGCACCAGATATCCGCCGCTACAATCTTTTGGCATAGTGTCATCATGCTAACTAGAAGCAGACTCTTTATTTTTGGAGATCGTTTGGAACATCTCAGCCTTAAATTCTAAGATTGAAGCGATCGCTCCAGAATCAATGCAGCATTCTGAAGTATCTTGATCCTGAGACCTTAGTCAAAAATTGAGAGCTAATGTGCCAATTGCTCGGAATGAATTGCAATGTTCCAACGGATATTTGCTTTTCTTTTGAAGGGTTTTCTGCACGGGGAGGAAAAACGGATGACCATCGCGATGGTTGGGGCATTGCTTTCTTTGAAGGAAAGGGATGTCGAATGTTTTTAGATGCTCAACCTTCTGTTGCTTCTCCGGTAGCGGAGTTTGTGCGGAGTTATCCCATCCACTCAACCCACGTCATAGCCCATATCCGCAAAGCTACTCAGGGTGAAATTGCCCTGCACAATTGCCATCCTTTCCGCAGAGAATTGTGGGGTCAGTATTGGGTGTTTGCCCACAACGGTAATTTGCCAGATTTCGATCCAGAAAATTTGGGCTTTTATCAAGCCGTAGGTGATACCGATAGTGAAAAAGCATTCTGTACGATCCTAGAAACATTGCGATCGCGCTTTCCTAAAGGTAAGCCCGATATCAAGGAATTGTATTTTGTGCTGCAAGAAATTACTGCTGTAATTGCGAAAGTAGGTATATTTAATTACTTATTATCAGATGGAGAACACTTTTTTGCTTATTGCTCAACTAATCTCAGCTACATTATTCGCCAAGCGCCCTTTGCTGCTGCTCATTTAATTGACCAAGACATGACCGTAGATTTTCGGGAAGTGACTACTGAACGCGATCGCGTCGCTGTCATTGCTACCACACCCCTGACTGACAATGAAGTTTGGACACAAATTCAACCAGGGGAATTACTAGTTTTTCAGGACGGGCTACCCCTGAAAGATGGATTCAGTTAATCATAAATATTTGTTCAATTTTTCCCATTTAGATAATTTCTAAATGGGTTTTGTTTTTGATGCTATTTATATTGCAATATATCCGGTTCATCAAGCAATCAAATCCTAATGTAGAGACGCGATTTATCGCGCATTGAAAGACCAATCATCTATACCAATAACCCTCGATCGCACAGTATTGGATGTGGCTCACTGTTGTAATTTATCAATTTATATAAAGTCCCCCAACTTAGTTGTTAACAATATATAAAATTTACCATTTATATTGGTATAAAATTATAAGTTTACACGGAATTATATTTATATTAATATAATTTCAAAAAGCTGTATTTCTTTCATACTAAAGGCTTTAGATATCTTTTATCTACTGCAAGCATTCTGTAAAAAAATGTATTTATAACAACATAAAGATCGAATCTCTAATGAATGCTACTCAATTACTTTTACTCATCGCAGTTTTCTTTCTCACAAGTGTTATAAGTGTCATTACAGGAAGCACTTCTTTAATTACCGTCCCTGTAATGTTTCAATTGAGCATTGAACCGCGTATTGCTCTTGCCACTAATATGCTGGCATTAACCTTTATGAGTGTTGGTGGTACATTGCCTTTTATTGGTAAAAAAGTAATTGACCGCAGTCGCTTGCCAATAATGATTTTATTAACACTTTTAGGCTCAATTATTGGTGCATTACTTGTTTTAGTTGTACCTTCAAAATCGATGCCTCTGATTATCTCGATTTTGATGATTGTAGTTACCGTCTTTTCAATCACCAATCGGAATGCTGGAATCGTTTCAAAAATAGGGAAACCCTCACCAATAGCAGAAATTGGTGGATATGTGGCAACTTTTGTACTTGGTGTTTATGGTGGTTTTTTTAGTGGTGGCTATGTCACTATGCTCACAGCAGCTTATGTCAGTCTATTTCGGATGACATTTGTGCAGGCGATCGCAAACACAAAATTTATCAATATTTTTTCTTCACTGATTGCCACTATTATTTTCTTTACACAGGGAATAGTTGATTACCAACTAGGTATTATTCTGAGTATTACTATGTTCATTGGTGGAGTTGTTGGATCGCGGGTTGCTCTCAGACTTAGTAACCTCTGGTTGCGCCGTATATTTCTCACTACAGTAATTTCTCTTGCCCTCAAGACGTTATTTGATTTTGTTGCACTGCGTTGAGCGAAGCCGATATCTACGATGGTCACTGAGCTTGTCGAAGTGCGGACTACGCCTACGCTAGATTAGCTATTCTCTAGCAAGTTGCTTGATGCACCAGATAGTTGATTGCGATGCCTACAACGGGCCACGCCTATGCAATTTGATAGTTGAAAGTAAAAGCATTTTTAATTTTTTACAGAACTGGTAAAATCACCATGTTCTTGATAAAGAATATGAGGTTTTTTGGTGTTTGCAACTAGATACATGGAATCATCCAGTATGATAAACACTATATAACTGTATTCCCATCAGTTATTTGTAGATTATTTAGTGGAGGAAATAGAATGAGTTTGTGGCAACGCCTACTGAAAAGGTTACAAGCGATGCCGAAGGCGGGCTACGCCTACGCGTTCAATAGAACGTATCGGTTCAGACTAAATTCGCTCAAAAGCTTTGTATCACTCTTTTTAGTAGGTACTGTATTGAGTGTAGCCCTTGCTGCCTGCTCTGGTGGAGAAACTGGGAGTACTTCTTCCTCTGAAACCCCTGCTGCTAATGCTACTCCTGTGGCTGCAAGCAAAGATAATGTTGAACTAACTTTAGTTTCCTTTGCTGTCACCAAAGCCGCTCACGAAGCAATTATTCCTAAGTTTGTAGAACAGTGGAAAAAAGATCATAATCAAACTGTCGTCTTCAAGCAAAGCTATGGTGGTTCTGGTTCCCAAACTCGCGCTGTTATTGATGGTTTGGAAGCAGATGTTGTTCACTTAGCATTAGCTGGAGACACCACAAAGATTGAGAAGGCTGGATTGATTCAGCCGGGATGGGAGAAAGAAGTTCCCAACAATGGTATTGTCTCCAAATCTGTTGCAGCAATAGTCACTCGTTCCGGCAATCCTAAAGGCATCAAGAACTGGCAAGATTTAGCCAAAGACGGTGTGAAATTGATTACTGCTAACCCCAAAACTTCCGGCGGTGCTAAGTGGAATTTCTTAGCACTATGGGATTCTGTAATTAAAACAGGTGGCGATGAGGCGAAAGCTACTGAATTTGTGACTAAAGTTTACAAGAATGTCCCAATCTTGCCTAAAGATGCACGGGAAGCTACTGATACATTCGCCAAGCAAGGGCAGGGTGATGTCTTAATCAACTACGAAAACGAAGTTCTTTTGGCACAACAAAAGGGCGAAAAGGTTGATTATGTTGTTCCCGATGTGAATATATCCATTGACAATCCGATCGCTGTGGTAGATAAAAACGTCGATAAGCACGGAACCCGCGAAGTTGCTGAAGGTTTTGTGAAATACCTCTATAGCCCAGAAGCACAGCAAGAGTTTGTCAAATTAGGATTCCGTCCTGTGGATGAGGCTTTAGCTCAAACCAAGGAAGTCACTGACAAATTTCCTAAGCTGAAAACTCTGGGTACAGTTGCAGACTTGGGCGGTTGGGAAGCAATCGATCAGAAGTTCTTCGCAGATGGGGGCGTGTTTGACAAGATTCAAGGCAAAAAATAATTCGTAATTCGTAATACTCGCTGCGAGAAGCAAGCTACGTAATTCGTAATTCTGACTCCACAACTTTCTTTTCTCCAGAATTAAAAATAGTTGGTCTGTGGTTGAATTACGTTAGCGTAGCGGTAGCGAGTCCGCGTACTCTGTAAGAGTTGCAAGCTACGCTTTTAGCGTCTCGTAGAGAGCGTCATTAGCAATTACGAACACTGGCAAAAAGCTCCTTGTGAATTTTAAATTTTGAATTTTTCACTATGACATCTGTATCTCCTTCTGTGGAAGTTGAACGCAAAACGCCATTCTGGAAGGGATTGGGACGAGTTCCTTGGACTTGGCGAATCACCATTGCATACCTGACGGTGATGTTGTTTGTCCCCATAGCTGCCATGTTTCTGAAAGCAGCTACAGAACCTCCATCTAGGTTTTGGGCGATCGCAACCAGTGATATCGCACTAGCAACATACAACGTAACTTTTGTGACGGCAATATTTGCTGCCTTACTCAATGGCGTATTTGGAACTCTGATTGCTTGGGTTCTGGTTCGCTACGACTTTCCCTTCAAGCGCTTGATTGATGCCACAGTGGATTTACCCTTTGCACTACCAACTGCCGTAGCAGGGCTAACCTTGGCAACAGTTTACAGTGATAACGGCTGGCTAGGTTCGCTACTAGCACCACTGGGAATAAAGGTATCTTTTACCCGCACAGGAGTAGCGGTAGCAATGATATTTATCTCACTACCTTTTATCGTGAGAACTGTGCAACCCGTGCTTCAGGAAATGGAACATGAAATTGAAGAAGCCGCCTGGTGTCTGGGTGCTTCTCAATGGCAGACCTTCTGGAAAGTGATTTTGCCACCTTTATTTCCCACGATTTTGACTGGTGTTGCCTTGGGTTTCTCCCGTGCAGTTGGGGAATATGGGTCAACTGTGATTATCTCTTCCAATACGCCCTATCAAGATTTGATCGCACCTGTACTGATTTTCCAACGGCTAGAACAGTATGACTATTCTGGTGCAACAGTAATTGGCATAGTTTTACTATCAATTTCGTTGGTACTGTTATTGGCAATTAATTTCTTACAAGCATGGGCAAGGCGATATGACAGTAGATAAGCCAAGTTTTCACTCATCTGCATCTGAGACACATACGGCCAAGCCAAAAGAGCAGAAGAGTTGGGTGCCAATAGTTTTAATTGGGATAGCGATCGCTTATTTAGCCCTAGTTCAATATATCCCGGCAATTAACGTTTTTGTTCAAGCCTTTAGTAAGGGTGTTGGGCCGTTTCTATCCAACCTGACGCGACCAGCTTTTATCCATGCAGCTTGGCTGACACTGTTATTAGCTGTGATTTCTCTACCTTTAAATACGGTATTTGGTTTATGTGCAGCTTGGGCGATCGCTCGTCATAAATTTCCTGGACGCGCCGTAGTTTTGAGCATTATCGATCTGCCCTTTTCGATTTCGCCCGTAGTTGCAGGGTTAATGATTGTCCTACTTTATGGACGGAATGGGTGGTTTGGCCCTTGGCTCCAGGCCCATGATATCAAGATTATCTTTGCCTTTCCAGGTATGGTACTGGCTACAGCCTTTGTGAGTATGCCCTTTGTGGCGCGGGAAGTGATTCCGGTTTTAGAAGAGTTTGGTAAGGATCAAGAAGAAGCTGCTAGAACTCTAGGTGCGAAAGATTGGCAAATATTTTTGCGCGTCACTCTACCTAGTATCCGTTGGGGCTTACTCTATGGTTTAATTTTGACCAATGCCAGAGCAATGGGTGAATTCGGAGCGGTTTCAGTAGTATCTGGCAACATTGCTGATCAAACCCAGAGCCTACCACTGTTTGTAGAAGACGCTTATAAACAATACGAAACTGAAGCGGCTTTCTCTGCGGCTGTACTGTTAGCGTTGTTAGCAGTAGTAACCTTGGTGCTGAAGGAGATTCTAGAACGAAAAACCCGCATTAAAGACGTTGAATAGAAAAATCAAGCAATTATAGTTATCTTTTGAATAGGATACAAGCAAATCATGGGACATGGTACGAGCTACCTAGTACCTATCAGGTAATTACCGTTAGGGTTAAGAGTAGTTCTGTACCAATCCCGATTAGGGATTGAAATAACTCAGATATGGCTACTGACAATACACTTACCAATAAGCGGATTCGACTTAGAATTCCTAAAGATTATCACCAGGAACCTGTTATTTCTCGCCTGGTGTCTGACTACGGACTGATTGTGAATATCACAGCAGCGATTTTGGGAGCCAATGCTGTCGGAGATGGTTGGTTTGACCTTGAACTACAAGGAACAGATGCACAAATTCAAAGCGGGTTAACTTATCTCCGCGATTTGGAATTGGAAGTCTGGGATGATACTAAAGCAAGCGATTGGTAAGGATTATAGCAACATAAACAGTTTATTTATCTGATTTTAAGAGAATTGCAACCCGCAGATCCCCGACTTCGTAAAAGTTGTCGGGGATCTTGTTTCTCATGAATGATTCAGAATTGGTGTAGTGGTTTGTCTACAAAAGGGTATACCAAATACCGTTATCATTCTGACGTAAAATACGGTATTTTCCCTGAAGAAATTCTAGCATTCTGGGAAAATTTTTGTTGATAGTAGGTTGCTGAATATAATCAATAAAGATATAAGGAGGCTTAGATGAATCTAACTCTTCTAGAAGTTTTGTCCATTGCTCAGGCAGGAAATATTCAAGTGCCCAACCACGTAGTGATGTTGCCTGAGTACGATTGGAGAAGTAGTAAATAGATGGATCGCCAGCTACATAAATCTTACCAGGAAGACTTCCTGGTTGGGAGATAAATTCAGCCTCTGAACGAAGAGATGGATATTTTTCTCTAAAAACAGTCTGATATTTGAATCGTGTATCTTCAGTTAAAGCAAAGTTATTATTAGCCAGAACAATGCTCTTTTTTATCAGAGTGTGCGATAAAGGGAAGAAAAACAAAAATATCAGCAGGATTGCCGTAAATGGGGAACTCAATTTTATTAAAGACTCCCATAAAACATCTAATCCTTTAGTTGCTAAAACACCTAAAGGTACAAACAATAGTAAATAATGGTATTCCCAAAATGCCCCACGTTGTAGAACAATCACACCCCAAGCAAAAATACACCAAATCACAAGTAGCAAAGTCAATATATTCTTAGACTTACGCAATGATACATCTACTGCAACAATCGCGGCTAAAAGTAGAGGGTAAAAATTATTTAATAACCATTTTATTCCTACAAAAAGCCCAGTTGGGTTAAATTGGGAATTAGCAACAATCCGAGGTGGATATAAAAAAAATGTCTGATACAAAATTGGTAAACTATTAAACCAAGCAAAATAGCTAACAATACATAAAATAGGACATATAATCCCCATAAAAATGGGAATAAAGATTTCTACAAATACTTTTGAAATTGGCTGCCGTTTGATCATCAAAGAATATATCAAAATAGTTAACCAAAAGGAAAGTAATATTAGTAAAAGTATTAATTTAAATGTGATAACGATTCCACCAATAAAGCCTGATAGTAAAAGTATAAAAAATGCTTTTCTACCTTCATATTTAAAAGATTGAGAAGTTAACCAAACACAAGTAAATAAAGGCAAACTAACCAATGCTTCCACTTGAGTCAGATGCCAAGGCTGTGAAACAGTATAGTAAACGCCAACCGTTAACAAAGGTACTAAACTTGCGATTATCGGATGCTGAAAATAGCTTTTGAGACTTAGCAACAATACTATAGACAGAAACACCATATAAATAAGTTCAAAGAGATGGATACCAATCTCATTAAAACCAAATAAAGTTCCTGCTAAAAAGTAAAAGCAAAAAATCCCTGGTTGCTTCACATCCCAAAAATCACGATAGAGTAATTTTCCTTGTTGCATCTCCAAAGCACCAAGCCGAAAAAATGCTTGATCTCCGTCAAATGGAAAAGGTAAATGTATAAGACCAATAATCACAATCCCAATCAAAACGAGAAAGTCAATTTTATTTAATTTAGTAATATTAATCATCAAACTTTATAATCAAAAATTAACCGACTATCTTATGCTGATTAATATCCTAACAGGGTAAAGAACAAGGTAATTTTAGGATATGAACTTAAAGTTTAAAGTTTTCGCGATCGCGTCAGCACTGACCAGTCAGTTTATTAATAATTAACTCAAGTACAAACTAAGTCCTACATAGTTGCGTGTGGCTCGCTCATGTCGTTCAAGAGGTTTGCTTTCGTCCTTATCGATGGCTTTAATTTAACTAAGTACTCAGAGATTTGGTAAGCGTTCAGTTTTGATTCCAAGATAATGACGATATCAGTGAAGAGACAGATGAAATAAATTCCCAATTCGTTTATTGTCAAGTACTCTACATACATTACTCCTAACTTACGTTAATTTGCTGATTGCTTTTTTACGGTTTTTGTGATACCTTCCTGTAGATAACAACTAAATACATTAAACCTGTAGATTTACCGTAGTTTAATAAAAATCCAGAAATATGAAAATTTCTATCAGGCTGATATTCAACCACACACAGTTGAATTGTAGGGGCACGGCATTAACAAGATTCTCTGCCGAACCCAAAAATTGCGTAGCACTTCGGCATGGTTCGACTCCCTTCCCTGCGGAACACTACGCGAACGACTGCGCTCAGGAGCCGCTCACCAGCCGTGTTACCACCGTAGGCATGGCGATGGGAAATTAATCTGATGTCTCAGAGTAAATCTGTAGAACCTGCTTCAGTCCACAGTCGAATTCTCGTGCCTCAACGGTATAACAGGCAACCTGTAATTTCTCGACTGGTGTCTCGTTATGATTTAACCGTCAATATTAAAGCTGCATCCCTGGCATCCGACAGTGACAGCGATGGCTGGTTTGATTTGGAACTTTCAGGAAATCCTCAAAAACTGACAAATAGCTTATCTTACTTGCAAGGATTAGGAGTGAATTTGCTGCAACTAGCGATCGCTAACCAAATTCAACCCAACCAGCACACTCTACCTTTCCCAAATCCAGGTAGCAAATTGAGTCCCAAAGACTCTGCATGGTTGACAAATAAATGGCAAGAACAATTCCAGCAATGGATTTCTCAGGGTCAAACCAATCGATTACGCTTGCAACTGTGTATCTTAAAATCTTATTACCAAGAACCAGTGATTTCCGAGTTAGTTTCTGGTTATGGACTAACAGTCAATATCACCAGCGCGTTACTTCAACCCGATACGCAAGATGACGGCTGGTTTGACTTGGATTTGTGGGGAAGAACAAAGCAACTCTACTCTAGCTTGAGTTATTTAGAAAAACTGGGACTACCGATTTGGCTAGATTTGTCTAGCGTTTATAGCGATGTCTACGACGGGCTACGCCTACGCTAATTAATAAAATCATCACTATTCAATGTCAGCACTAAATAACCAAAAAACCAATTCCCAAAATAGATTATCACTGGTTTCTTCAGTTTCTGAAAAAAGCCAAGTCACTCAGATTCGTCTGCGGATACATATTCCCAAATGCTATCTGCAAGCGCCCGTGATTTCGCAGTTAATTTCTACTTACGGCTTGGTAGTTAATATTACCAAAGCTGTGCTACAACCAAATACAGAAGGATGCTTTGACATTGAACTACGGGGAACAGTGCCACAAATTTCTAGCGGTTTAGCTTACCTAGAATCCTTGAATCTTAGAATTGTGGGCAAGCCGAATGCTGACGGCGATAGCTGGTCTTACTGAAATAATTTAAATTTCATAGTACCAAATTTCTTCTTCTCGCAACACAATTCGATGTAGGGAGAGGCGATCGATCAAGCCTTCTTGCTCAAACTGCCCAAGAACACGAGTGATTGTAACACGAGTTGAACCGAGCATTTCCGCCAGGTCTTCATGAGTCAGACGCATATCTATTAAACGCCCCTTCTCAACTTCCGAACCAAACTTTTTGGATAACCATGCCAATAGCTTGATAAGCATAGTATCCACTTTTTTATGGCTACGAATGATCATCAATTCTTGAGCCTGTTGGATATGGGCAAGTAGAGTTTCTGTTAGTTCAGTCCACTCTTCTAGAGGTAAAACTGTTGCCTCCACTTTAGTTAGGCATTCCATCTGATAAGGTTCTAATTTTGACAACCTTTTACCAACGACATCCCCAGGGCCCCACAATCCCAGAGCAACAGTTGTACCATCTTCCAGATAGCTAAAAGTTCTTACAAAACCCGTTTCAATCTTCCAAAGGTCGTTATGATGCTCTGGCAGAAATGACCTACGGGCAAAAAGTTGCTTAGTATTGTTACTGCTTGAACTAGATACGCTTGTGTACAAAGACACCATATATATAAAACTATTCTCCGATAAATTAACCGTAGTATTATATTTATATCAGGTTATAAGAACCTATGGATATTTTAAAGAGGGGAGGAGGGGAGCAGGGGGCAGGAGGCAGGGGGCAGGGGGAGCAGGGGAAGAATAACTCATGCCCAATGCCCAATGCCCAATGCCCAATGCCCAATGCCCAATGCCCCATTCCCAAAATTAAATTCCCGCACCATCAAGAAAATCTTCAATCATCCCATCAGAGTTTTTGCTCTTAGGGTTGTCAGTTAATTCGTCGCCAAGCTCAGTTGGGGACAAACTTGATTGTTCCAACTGCTCAAACTGTTTCTCTAGAGACTTGACGCGTTCAAATAAAGCACGGATGACTTCAGCTTCTACGTCGCGTACTTTATCATGATCCAGAACATTGCTATTTAAGTTGTTCTGACGAGTTACACGCCCTGGAATCCCAACTACTGTAGTGTTACTGGGAACATCTCGTAGCACCACAGAACCGGCTCCGATACGGACGCGATCGCCAATTTGAATATTTCCCAATACTTTTGCACCTGCTCCCACAACCACATGAGAACCTAAAGTTGGATGGCGTTTGCCGCTTTCTTTCCCAGTCCCGCCAAGGGTGACACCTTGATAAATCAGAGCATAGTCACCTACGATCGCAGTCTCGCCAATCACAACTCCCATACCGTGGTCAATAAACACTCCCTGACCAATTAATGCCCCAGGATGGATTTCAATTCCGGTTAAAAACCTACTAAGATGAGAGATGAATCTTGGTATAAAGGGAATTCCAATTTTATACAGCCAGTGCGCCAATCGATGAAACACTAGAGCTTGCAGTCCAGGGTAACAAAACAATACTTCTAGCCAGTTACGGGCTGCTGGATCGCGCTCAAAAATGGTTCGCAAATCAGTTATTAGCATACTCTGTTGAGATTTTTGTTGGTAGGTGAGGCTCTGAAAACAGAAACTCAGGATGATTCCCAAAAAAAAGATCGAGTCCTTATATTGGGAATTGTGTAATATCTAAATCTACGGTAAGTCGATAGAGTATAGTGTTTTTGTGGGTAATAAGTGGGATGTTATCACATTCCACAGTTGAAAAAAATTAATTTCGCATAAACTGCGATAAGTCCCCCAATTCACCGTAGTATATTGAGTACAGTGTTGAATAGCCAAAACTACGCTCTCTTGGATCTGTCTTCCAAAGTGGAATACGCGCTGCTGGCACTATTAGAACTGGCAAGCCATCACGGAAAAAAACTTCCTTTAACCATGAGCGAGATTACTGCCAAACAACCCATACCTGAGCGCTATCTGGAACAAATTTTGACCAACCTCCGGCGTGCTGGTGTGGTGCAGAGCCAACGCGGCTCTAAAGGAGGTTTCGTTTTAGTTCGGGAACCTTGGCAGATTACAATACTTGAAATTGTCACTTTGGTTGAAGGTGAGCGGAAAGAGAAAGATACCTCTAACTCTCCGACTCTGGAAAAGACTCTAGTTTATGAAGTTTGGGAGCAAGCTAACGCTGCCTCAATAGAAGTTTTGGGTCGTTATACACTCCAAGACTTGTGCGAGGAAAGAGAAACTCGCGCCCAGCAGAGTCCAATGTATTATATTTAGACACGACGGAGTACCCACATGCGGATAGCGAAAGATATCACAGAGTTAATCGGCCGAACTCCTTTAGTTCAATTAAACAAGATTCCCCAAGCGTCAGGAGCGGTTGCTCGGATTGTGGTGAAGCTAGAAAGCATGAATCCAGCATCTTCTGTGAAAGACCGGATTGGCGGGAGTATGGTGGAAACGGCAGAAGAAGCAGGCTTGATTCACCCTGGAAAAACTATTTTAGTAGAGCCGACTTCTGGAAATACAGGAATTGCGCTAGCGATGGTGGCAGCTGCCAAGGGCTACCATCTCATTCTAACGATGCCTGACACAATGAGCCACGAAAGACGATCCATGCTCAAAGCTTATGGCGCTCAACTAGAGTTAACACCAGGGGTAGAAGGGATGCGAGGAGCGATCGCTCATGCAGAGCAGATTGTAGCTAAAACGCCCAATGCTTATATGTTGCAGCAGTTCCGCAACCCCGCTAACCCGAAAGTTCACGCCGAAACCACAGCTGAAGAAATTTGGAATGATACCGATGGAGAGGTAGATATTCTCGTGGCGGGAGTGGGTACTGGTGGAACGATTACCGGAGTTGCAGAAGTTATTAAAAAACGGAAGCCGAGTTTTCAAGCGATCGCAGTTGAACCAAGTAACAGTCCGGTATTAGCAGGCGGTAAATCAGGCCCTCACAAAATTCAAGGTATCGGCGCGGGATTTGTCCCAGCAATTTACCGTTCAGAACTGGTAGATGAAGTGATTCAGGTAGCCGATGAGCAAGCGATCGCTTACAGCCGTCGCCTCGCAAAAGAAGAAGGATTACTATCAGGGATTTCTACTGGCGCTGCTTTATACGCGGCTATTCAAGTGGCACAACGGCCAGAAAATGCGGGTCGCCTCATCGTCACGATCCAGCCTAGCTTCGGCGAACGCTACCTCAGCACCTCACTGTTCAAAGATCCAGAAGAGAATGAGTGGTTGAGTAAAGTTTAATATTTGATTTTGTAGCGTGTGTTATACCTATTTGGATAGTTGATTAGTCACAATATATAGCGGTTCCCATTCAGATGCGGTACAACATTATATTGCGAGGTGTAGCGGCATGGCAGTGCCGTGCCCTTACAGGTATACCTCACGTAAACGAGAACCGCTATATACAGTGCAAATCATCATTTGATAAAAGTTAAGCATACGCAATGGTGATAAGCGATCGCTTTGATTTTGAAAATTTTCCAACAGTTATTAATCTTGACCTTTTGATATATGACTTTAATCTGTCGAATGATAGGTTGGTGAGTTTTTAACAAGTCATATAATTTTTTAGTGGGTAAATTCTTTATTGTAGCGATCGCTCCTTAATAAAGATTAGTAAACAAAATCACTTTGTACTGAAATTATTGCAATCAAATTGCAATACAAGGATTCATATTATGCATAAAATTTCCCAGCAGACTATACAAACCGCACAGAAACATGCTCAGGAATTACTTGAGCAAGGCAAAGCAGTAAAAGAGTTGGGTGAGAGTTTACAAACAGATGACCATACTAGTCACCAACAAGGCAAACGCATCGAAGATAGCGGAGAAAGTATCCAGAAGCAGGCGCAGAAAGTCAAAGATTTGACGAAAAAATTAGCAGAAGATGGCTCAACAGAAGTGTTTACAGAGGCAGTAGAGGAACATATAAATATAACTCAAACTCATATTGAAGCAATTAAGGAATTTCAAAAGACATTGCCTCTTAATGTTATAAATCGCTCCCCTAAAAAATGCGAATGAAAGTGATGGCTTTTTTATAGGTATTGTTTTGAATCCTGTCAAAAGCTGAATTCTAAGAGAACGTCTAAAAAGTTTTTTGTATACACCGAACGCTCAAAGCTCCCCTTAAATCCCCCTTAAAAAGAGGGACTTCAAGGTTATTCTTTACCCTTTTTTAACAGGGTAAGGGGGGATCAACCAATATTTGATACTTCTCAGACATCCTCTAACTACTAACCGGAAACAGAGCATCTTCAATTCTGCTTCTAAATTATTTTTTGTTAATGGTTAGCAACATCACTTTTTACCAAAACTGTTAAACAGCAACAACTAGCAGCTAACTTGATTGGACTCAAAGCTTCACTTTTTAATACAATAAAAGCGCCTAATCCGATAAGAACAAAAGGTACAAGATTATTAATGTAGCGAGTCAATACATTAGCGATGACTCTGTTATTAGTTAATTTGGATGCAGCGTAGCACCAAACTCCTAACAATAGAAAAAATAATCCGATAATTACTAAAAAAGTCTCTAAGTTACTACTAGCAAATAAAGGCACGTAGACACTAATATTATCGCTACCATTGGCAATTGTAACAGCTGCCACACTATAAGCTTGGGGAGAAAAAAAACTAGTAATTGTTGATGCTTCCGCTTCTTCTGTTTCAGCTATAACTTCTTTTGATGAATCTTCTTCCCGATTCACTAAACTACTGATACCTATGGACATTGGTAGTAAACCAAGTAATCCAATCCAGCTTTTTGATAAAACTAACCCACCAAACAAACCAGGAAGACTAAGAATTAACAGAACCGTAAAACCTAGAAACTGACCAGCAACTATATGCCGGGGGCGAAAATTAGCATTTATTTGAGAAAAAAACAACAATAAAATGACAATATCATCAATATTAGTGGCAATGAACGCAATTGCCCCTGTAGTCATTGCAGTAACTAACTCGTTCATATTTTAAGATAAAGAAAAATTTAGGAGTCAGTAATAATTACTGTGTCATCTTAAATGTAAGTTGTGCCAGAAGGTTAAAATGATTCGTGATTGAGAATGACGCGCGAGGATTTCGCCAATAATTACGAATTACGTTAAGTAGCGGTAGCGAGAAACGAGCGTCATTACGAATTACGAATTAGTGAATTTGGTATGGTGGTAAATCGTAGATTCTAAAAATCCAGCATGAGTCAGCTAGGGACAGCCTTCAGTGAAGGGATAATTGCCTTCATCGCCACTAACATAGATGACATCATTATCTTGTTAATATTTTTTTCACAAATAGATGCTAATTTTCGGCGGCGGCATATCTTACTCGGTCAATATCTGGGTTTTACAGCCATTATCATCGCTAGCTTACCAGGATTTTTTGGTGGATTGGTTGTACAGCGAGAATGGATAGGATTGCTAGGACTACTACCAATTGCTATTGGTATTCAGCAATTAATATTTAGAAAAGAAGAAACTATAACAGTTCAGACAGTCAGTAGTGATTTTAGAAAGCCTACACCTACTAACCCGGTATTGTCTTTTATTCTGAGTGTTTTGCATCCTCAAACCTATAAAGTAGCAGCAGTAACGATCGCTAATGGTGGTGACAATATTAGTATATATATCCCTTTGTTCGCTGGTCATAACCTTACCAGTTTGGGAGTAATTTTAGGTATATTTTTTATCATGGTAGGGGTTTGGTGTGCGATCGCTTATTTTTTAAGCCGTCAACCTACCATTGCTAATATTTTAAGTCGCTACGGTAAAGCTGCCGTACCTTTTGTGTTAATTGGCTTGGGTCTGTTCATTATGTATGAGCGAGGTACATTCACTCTACTATCTTGGGTAAGAAGTTAATCAAGGTTGGATTTTGAATGCTGGATTTGGGAGCTAAAATCTCAATTTGGTTACACTTGATGAACTAATTTCCAACTTACCATCATCAAAATGGCGTAAATAATAAACCGTAGTGGGCGTTGCGGAGCTACTTGGCAGATTTTAGCACCTAGTAACACCCCAGGTACAGAGCCTAACCATATAGGAAATACCAAACTCCAATCAACTGTTCCCAGGCTGAGATGACCAAGGGCTGTAAACAGCAGTAAAATCGCTGCGTGTGAAATATCTGTACCCACTAACTTCCGGGCATCAAGACGGAAAAACCCAATCAGTACTAGGGCAAACATTGAACCTGAAGAGACGCTAGTTAGACCGACAAAACAGCCTAAAATTGCTCCCAAAGTAATTGTTATAAATCGACCGAAGTTAGTTTCTAAGTCTAACTTTGGCAGTTCGGGTAAATTAAATTTGGGGAAAAAAGTCAATAACAACAATTGCACTAGTGCTAACACTGTGACTAGCAAAATCATCCCACCCAGCAAACGGAGCAAGATATTATCCAGGTTATACTTACCTGTATGTTTAATGAGATGCAAAATCCCCACTCCGAATAATGAGCCTGGAACACTTCCAAAGGCCAGCCATTTGACAACTTTTGTATCCAGGGTTTTTTGTTCCCAATGCTTGACGCTACCAACAACCTTCATCAATGTGGCAGCTACAACATCAGAACTCACGGCGATGGAAGGTGGAACCTGAAAAACAAAAATCAACATTGGAGTGATGAGAGAGGCTCCGCCAATTCCCGTCAAACCAACTATGATGCCAACGAAGAAGCTTAAGAATGGTAGTAATAAATAGTGCATACTCTTTGGGGGTTTGAGAAAGTCAGCTAGAACTTCACTACTAGAGAGCAATAACTCAGCCGAATCACAGCCCAGTGGTAGATAGAGCTAGTCATGGCAAGTTATTGTGTTTCTCAAAAGATGAGTGACACAAGGAAAGGTTATCCAGCTAAAAGTTAGGGCAGAGGATTACTGGACAACTTAAAACCTGTCTGGAAGTTTTTGGAAGTATGACAACTAACATTTAGCTGAAACAGACTTTGATAACTGCTTATAGGTCAGTTGTTTGACTAAAATTAACTTCTTACTGGTTTTTCTGCGGTTTTACATACAAAAGCCCGTAAAGCGATGTACTTACCGTATTTTACTTGTAAACGCCATCAAACGTCCAGCGTATTCGCTTTGTATATCGCTATATTCTCTGGATAATAGACCGCAAGTCTAATAACTCATGGAAAATTTTGTTTTTACAACCCAGTCAAAATCCTGTTTAGCAAAGCTCAAATCGCCAATATTGCTGCTGAAATTTCTGTTGATGCCAAAATTTATCATTGCCGACACTGGAGGTAGCATCAAAACTAATAGTATTTATGACCGGGTGAAATCTGCGTTGTCTGGACGTTGTGTTAACTTACTTAAGTATATTGTCTTCACTTCAAATGCCATCGTGCAAATCTATGTATGGCTTGACTTCATCAAATAAATCTTTGTTCAGAACTCAGCGTTGAAAAATACTTGACCTGCAAACATATATTATGGTAGAAACAAAAAGACTGTTCGGTCGGTAATTTTGAATTTACAGTAATTTTTAGTTCAATAAACTCACAACTCCCTACTCTAATAAATCGCTGTAATGTCCAAAGGCGAAGAAACAAAAAGTAGAATTCTCCACCAAGCAGCCGAACTGTTTAACCAACAGGGATATGCAGGCTCATCGATGTCAGACATTATGCGTGTAACTGGATTGCAGAAAGGAGGAATTTACAATCATTTCCAAAGCAAAGACGATCTCGCACTACAGGCTTTTGATTTTGCGATCGCTCGCATTAAACAGCATACTAGATTTGCATTACGAAGCAAACACCACGCAGTAGAACGTCTGCAAGCAATCATTGGGGTGTTTAGTAGCTTTGCAGAAAATCCACCGATTAAGGGCGGGTGTCCACTGCTGAATACTGCTGTGGAAAGTGATGATGCTCATCCGGCGTTGCGAGAACGTGCTCAACAAGCGATGAACTCTTGGCTACATCTAATTTGTCGAATTATTGAAAAAGGAATTGAAAAAGGTGAAATTCGCCCGGAAGTGAGTGCTGATGAAATCGCTACCATCATAATTGCAACGCTGGAAGGAGGCATAATGATCAGCAAGCTTTATGGAGATTCAATTCATATCCATAGAGTAATGAATCACCTGAATCAATACTTGAAAACTTCTCTTTAATTGAACAGACCAAGCAGTATTAAAAAATATCAAGATCAATAATGCTAGTAAATAACAACTTACACAGACCATTAGAAGTAGTATTAGCAATTCCTGTCAAAACATACGACATTGATTTTATGGGAATTGTGAGTAATATCGTGTATATCAGATGGCTAGAGGATTTACGTCTAAAGTTTTTAGATGAACATTGGCAACTCAATCAACAAATTGAGCTAGGATATACACCAATTCTAGCTGGGACTGAAATTGAATACAAACGTCCAATAAAGATTATCGATCGAGTGATTGGGCGTTTATGGCTGAGTGGTTTAGGACGCTTAAAGTGGACTGTGCAAGCTGAAATTTTATCTAACAATGAGTTAGCAGCAGTAGCTAGTCAGAAGGGTGGTTTTGTCAGTCTGCAAAATAATCGTCTTATTCCCATTCCAGAGGAATTACAGAAAAAATATTTACAATATCAACAAGGGATTCAGAAAATTTAATAATTAGGAATACTTCGATATTTTTTTGAGTTTTTACAGACTATTCGGTTTGTTTGTAAACATAATCTGGACTATAACACCGATTCTTGATGAATACGCGAAATAACCCCAATGCCTATGGCATCTCCCCTTGCTAAGAGCAGATGGGGAGGTGTCCTCTCATTCCCACTTCTTGCAAAAGTCGGGAAAAGGTATGGAATTTTCCCTTTTATTGTCAATCTCGTAAATATACGGGAACTTCTTGTTTTGAATTTTGGTCACTTTATGTCACTTTGAACAGCAAAGCGGTTCTGACTCCAATAGATTAGGTATAGTCTATAGTCACAACTCAGGCATTACAGCCTTATATGTCGTCCAATTTAACTGACCCTAACTCTTCGCTAAACCACTGTACTCATCCAAAGGTATATACCAATGCTGTTATCCGTTGTCAGCTTTTCCTGAATTGTCTTTATATATACAATCATTCCACTTTCTTAGTCAGATTAACGCAGACTTAAAGCACTTTCAAATCGCTAAAATGGATGTTTGCTTATAGAACAATTTCGTCATATCCAACCAAATATTACCATAATTCTTTATATGTATGCTAAAAGTTTATGAAAGCTATATCAAACGACACTTTAAACACTTTTGCACCCAAAAACCTCTATACTAGACTAGACTTTGATAAATTTGAGAGTTTTGTTAATTGCAACACCAAAAACTATCAATTTTTAGATGAAATACTAGCGTATCTTATAGTCTATAGTTTTTAAAGTTTAGTCAAAACTATATCCAGTATCATCAAAAAACTGGAAACTTCATGTGGTGCAAAAATCAAGTGGGGAGTGAAAACATGAATTTACGTAGAGATGCATTGCAAATCCTCAAAGAAACTAGCCGAACTTTTTATATTCCAATTAGTGTTTTACCGCCAGGATTGCAAGAAGCAGTAGCATCAGCATATTTGTGTATGCGTGCTATTGATGAAATTGAAGATCATCCCGAACTAGATAACGCTACTAAAGCAAAGCTGTTAAGAACGATTAGCTTGACATTACAGGCAGGAGTTGATGGCTTTGCGGTAGATGCTTTCTTTGCAGGATTTAGTGGGTATGAGAATTCATTAGAAGAAGTCACTTTGAGGATTAGAGAATGGTCACTGCTAGCACCAGACACCATTGCACCTCGAATTTGGGATGCCACTGCTGCAATGGCAGACCGGATGGCTTATTGGGCAGAAAAAAACTGGAAAATTTATACAGAATCTGATTTAGATCGTTATACCTTTGGAGTTGCAGGTGCAGTGGGACTGTTACTTTCTGACTTATGGACTTGGTATGATGGAACACAAACGAACCGTACCCAGGCGATTGGGTTTGGTCGCGGTTTACAAGCAGTTAATATCCTGCGTAACCATACTGAAGATTTGGGGCGTGGGGTAGAATTCTTCCCAGAAGGTTGGAGTGCAGAAAATATGCAAGACTATGCCCGACGCAATCTAGCCCTGGCAGAAGCTTATATCAAAGACCTTCCTACCGGGCCAGCCTTAGATTTTTGTCAAATCCCCTTCACTTTGGCAAACGGCACTCTTGACGCCCTTGCTAATGGTAAAGAGAAACTCAGCCGCAGTGATGTTTTTGCACTTATCGAACAGCTGATTAGTGTGAACATGAAAGCTAGCTAATAATCTCTTAAGGACTAATGAAGATGATTCTAAATTGCCTCCAAATTTGGGCATCCAAAATTCTACAGCGACTTTCTGTAGGGTAGCCAGTGCGGTTTTCTCCCTTGGCGTTAGGTTAGCCTCTCCCTTTAGGAAGAAGGGGAGACGCTAAAAGCAATAGCGCAGCGTAAAGCCTTCTCTTCTCCCAAAGGGAGACGCTACACGTAGCTTGCTTCCACAAAGTGGTACGAGAGGCTTGTCTGCGACCCGCACTTGCGTTAGCCAACGGCATAGCAACTCTTAGAGAGGCTGCGCCAATGCTTAGAGCGAGTCCGCGAGCGTCTGGGGTTTCCCCAAATTAGTAACTGGTGTTAGGCACTGCCCTTCAATACCTTTTAATACCAATTTTCCCATACAAAAACCAGATTAAAGCTGATTTTCTGAATGGGATAACAGCGCGATGAACGCCACAAGCCTTGATAGAGCGTTATTAGGAATTACGAATTGCTAGAAAATAGCATAAACAGTATTTGCCAATGTAAGTATAATAAATAATCTTGTTTAGCGATCGCTTTAGGTAATCTCAGTTAAACTTTAGGAACTCTTCAAAGGATTTCCAGCAAAAATTACCTGGCAAGAGTTGATTAATGTCTAAATAATTGGAAGGGAGTATAACACTCCCCGTGATTATTCGTGCAGCGAGTTGAGAGTGCATGAGCTACTGCTTAAATCCTACCTGTTCCAATCCAGAAAATTTGGTATATAGCCAAAGGTGTCAGTCTTGTGGCTCGCAACTACTGTTGCGCGATCGTTATCAGGCAATCCAACCATTAGGTCAGGGTGGCTTTGGAGCGACCTTCCTAGCCAACGATCGAGGCTTACCAGGAGAACCGAGTTGCGTAATCAAACAATTACGCCCATCAGGAAGCGCCCCACACGTTTTACAGATGGCCAGAGAACTCTTTGAACGAGAAGCCAAAACTCTAGGTAAGATTGGCAATCATCCCCAAGTGCCAAGATTGTTAGACTATTTTGAAGACCGCGAGCAATTTTACTTAGTTCAAGAATATATCAGTGGTGACACCTTGCAAGAGGAGGTCAAACTTAACGGCATCTTGAGCGAAACTGGAGTCAAGCAATTTTTGAGCGAGATTTTGCCACTGTTGCAATACATCCACGATCAAAAGGTGATTCACCGTGATATTAAGCCAGCCAACTTAATCCGCCGCACTCAAGATGCCAGAATGGTACTCATCGACTTTGGTGCCGTCAAGAACCAAATTAGCCAAAGTGCGACAGGCCCATCAGGACAGACAGCATTAACTGCGTATGCTATTGGTACTCCTGGTTTTGCACCTCCAGAGCAAATGGCTATGCGTCCAGTCTACGCCAGTGATATTTATGCACTAGGTGTGACATGCATTTATTTACTGACTAGCAAAACTCCTAAAGATTTAGATTACAATCCCAACACTGGCGAGATGATGTGGGAGCAGCTTGTGCAAGTGAGCGATCACTTAGGCAATGTGTTGCGAAGAATGTTAGAGGTATCTGTACGTAATCGCTATCAGTCAGCGGCAGAAGTTCTCAGAGCATTGGAAATAGAACCATACTTAGATAGTTTAGCAAAGGGTTTGCTGACTAAATCTGATAATCGATCTAAAGAGCGAACATATAACCACCTGGAAAATTCTGCTGTTTTATGTAACAACCCTGCTGCTACCAACACTGGAGTGGCACAGGTAGCGGCAGCGATTCGTGCTAGACGAGCCAAGGCAGCGGAAGCTGCGGGATTACACCAGGGTTCTGGGATGGCCAAATCAACGACTTTCAGTAGCAACAGCAATGGTTCACAAAGTCAAAATTCTAAAGTTGGGCGCAAGTTAGATACCCAAGGTTTATTAACAGCTTATCTGAAGGGAAGACGAGATTTTGCCTTACACAATTTAAATTTGCTAAATCTGCAAGGTGCTGATTTATCTCAAACAAATTTCCATTCTGCTCAATTACAAAAAACCAATCTTCAGGGAGCAAATCTTCACAATAGTGACTTTGGCAGAGCCAGTCTAACTCGAGCAAATCTTAAGGATGCTAATTTAAGCAAAGCATACTTTAACCATGCTGATTTAGAAGGAGCAGACCTGCGAGGCGCAGACCTTAGTAATGCTTATCTCAGCAATGCTAACCTCCGAGGAGCAAATCTGTGTGGTGCTAATCTCACCAGTGCCAAAATTTCTGATGAGCAGCTAGCACTAGCAAAAACTAATTGGATGACTGTGCGTCCCAATGGAAAACGAGGCCTGTTGTGATTTTAAAATGTCAACTACCCCAATTTATAGACGGATAGAATTTCCTAATTCATCGGGAATAGCCTCTTTTGTCGCCCTATTTCTATGCGAATATTCTCCTATATTAGGTTTTAGATTATCCTGACGGATGAATCCTTTTTCTTAAAATTAATTATTTGAGATTAGCAGAATAGCCTCAACCCCCTGCTTTTAAGCTCTCCGTTTTTATTAACAATTTTAAAACACTTATTTTATCAGCATCATAATGCTGAAATTTTCTTATATATGGGAAAATTAGCCCTGATTATTCTCGATAAAACTTAGATTTATTCAAAATCGAACAAATATGTATAATGTTTAGGTTGATTGATGACTATCACTCTCACGAATATTAAGAAATATCCAAATATCTAGCAAAAATACGTAGATGTTTGTTATTTCTTTATGAAATCTTTATGAGTTTTATCTGTTACAAATAACAAATGATTATTTACAATAAACAATAAAGCATCATGATAATTTTCTAAAGGTATTTATATGCTTTTTCTGGCTATAAATAACAGAGAATCCCAAACCTAAAATTTGTAAATAAAATAGCACGATCCTAAACCACTAAATTTTTCAGATGGTAGTAAAAAGCAAAAAATCAATTATCCCTGATTGTCGGCTGGAGATGTATATTACAACTGAAATCAGGTAGTATAAGGTTTACGTATAATGACTGACTTTGCACAAACGGAAATAGAACGGCGATTAACTTTATATCAAGTATTCCTCAAGGTGTATGAACACCACAGCAGCCTTCTAGATGAAATTCTTCAGCTAGAAAATTTATCTCAACCGTCGTTGAGGAGAGTCAAGGCGGGTTACGTACATGGCGTAGTGGATAGTGCTGCTGTTTATTTGATGACTAACTTGGGCGACAATCAGACTCAGAGTTTACGACAGCCACAACAAATCTGGACGATAGGTCGTAATCGCACCAGTGGTATTTGCATTGCTGACAATCATCTGTCTCGTCGCCACGCTGCTATTCAGCATATTGACGAGCAAGGCTTTTACTTAATTGATTTCAACAGTACCAATGGCTCGTTTGTGAATAGTAATCGCGTTGTTAGGCCGATTAAGCTTAAAGACGGCGATCGCATCCGTCTAGGAAATATGACTTTTGATTTTTTTGTGACTTCTACCTACCGCGTTCTGCCAACTGTTGCAATCGATTTATTGATGCAGCTTGTGCATCGAAGGAATAATCATACAGTAGATATACTTAGTTATTCCCAGAATAGACAAAAACCTTTAATTGAAAAACCAGATTCTAATTTAGAGGCTTTCAGAAATTTCGGAATAGTTGAGAAGCTTGAAAATTTTTATGACAACTTCAGTTCAGAACAGAAATCAGAAATTTTAGACCGCCTGTTTACCACACAATTACCGTCTAATCCCAACCAGCTAAAAAATTGGAATTTCTAACTGTTTTCAATTGCTTCGGGAGTGCTGTTAGCGGTAGCCTGATATTTAGTCTGTTAGTCTGTGCTGAGAAGGTAAGGTTTGCTGAGGCAGACAAATAGTGAAAGTTAAAAGGAAACTCGTCAAAATATATAAAAAAAATTAAGAATGTGATTAAATATCATAGCAATCATTTTGGAGTGGCGTCTCTAGCTCACAATAAAAAGAAAGCGATTCAGGAATTGAGTGAGTAAGTTATGCTCTATCCTGGGAACAGGAAGATACTCAAGGTCTACCAGGAGTAACAACAAGAGTAGTGATAGTGATTTACTCCGGTTATGTAGCTCACCGCTATGCGTCTAGGGCAAAAAAACCCCCAGTGGGTGTTAACCTACTAGGGGAGTTAGTTATCAGGGTGCATCTACCAATTAAGTGTTCTCAGGTTGAAGACCATACTCCGGATAAATTTGGACAAAGGTCAGTTATTTTTTAAATAAAAAAACCCCCAGTGGGTGTTAGCCTACTAGGGGAGTGAGTTATCAGGGTGCATCTACCAATAATCTTTTCTAGGGGCAGCTAGCATCTTCCGGGAAAAATGAACTAAATCAGAGGCGATGGCGATGTCTATAACGGGCTGTAACGTTCGTACCTCTATGGAGAAGCAAGGTACGCGTAGCATCTTTAAGAGGAAAAGACTCGCTAACATTTCTCTACGAGACGCAAATGCGTCTCGCTATTGGTAACGCAAGTAGTAGAAAAAACTCCCAGTGGATGTTAACCTATCAGGGGAGTGAGTTATCAGGGTCAGTTATTTTTTTAATAAAAAAAACCCCCAGTGGGTGTTAACCTACTAGGAGAGTGAGTTATCAGGGTGCATCTACCAATAATCTTTTCTAGGGGCAGCTAGCATCTTCCGGGAAAAATGAACTAAATCAGAGGCGATGTCTACAATAATGGGCTGTAAAGCTCGTACCTCTATGGAAAAGGAGGAAAAGACTCGCTAATATTTCTTTACGAAACGCAAATGCGTCTCGCTATTGGTAACGCAAGTAGTAGAAAAAACTCCCAGTGGATGTTAACCTATCAGGGGAGTGAGTTATCAGGGTCAGTTATTTTTTTAATAAAAAAAACCCCCAGTGGGTGTTAACCTACTAGGAGAGTGAGTTATCAGGGTGCATCTACCAATAATCTTTTCTAGGGGCAGATAGCATCTTCCGGGAAAAATGAACTAAATCAGAGTTGATGTCTACGATGGGCTGTAAAGCTCGTACCTCTATGGAAAAGCAAGCTACGCGTAGCATCTTTGAGAGGAAAAGACTCGCTTACATTTCTCTACGAGAGGCATTTGCGATCGCTATCAGTGATGCAATTAAAAAAAACCCCCAGTGGGTGTTAACCAACCAGGGGAGTGAGTTATCAGGGTGCATCTACCAATAATCTTTTCTAAAATAAATGGGTCGCTACCGGATAAATTAGCAGAAGTTGAAGTTGTTACTGTTTGTCGATGGAAGAAAAACCTTAGAGGGGTTAGTTATCAGGACAGACCTACCAATTAAACGATCGGTGCGCTGCTTTACAAAATGGGTGTTGCAGGGTTAATCAATAGGACTCAATTTTCATAAAAAAACCCCCCAGTGGGCGTTAGCCAACCAGGGGAGCTAGTTATCAGGGTGCATCTACCACTTAAATGTTCTAGGTTTAACCACCATGCTCCGGATAAATTTATGAGAAAATTGATTGTTATCGTGTCTCAAAAAAACCAAAGTGGATATTAACTCAATTAGGGGAGTTAAAGATCGAGGGACATCCATCTATTAATCAAGTATTCTAGGATTAAGCACTATTTTCTGGTAGAGAATATCTGCGTCAGAAGTTGCTGTTGTTTGCCAAAAATAAAAAAACCCCCAGTGGGTGTTAGCCAACTAGGGGAGTTGAAGATCAAGGTGCATCTACCAATTAAGTGTTCTAGACCCAGGTAATCCGATCCGGATAAAGTTGTAAAGGCAGAAAAACCAAAACGACACCGAATCAGAAACATTCAGGGGCAGGATGCATCTAAATTATCAGAGAAAGCGAAAAATCGACTTGAAACTTTCGCGTTTCAAACCAGATTTAGGAGGCGGACAGGAGAAGTTGTGACCCAGGAATTCCATATTTCCGTAACCCCAGTAGGGCAAAATGACTACTTGGTGCGGACGGAACAAGTCGCGCCTGGGGTACCATTGGCAGAAGAATTGGTGACTTGGCCTATAGCTGATTGGTTGATGGCTGCTGGGCATTTGATGAATGATCCGTTGAATTCAGTGTTGCAAGGAGATCCATTTACCTCTGGCGGACATGAAAGCGATATCGCCAGAAACTCTGTGAATTTGGTGGCGTTGGGTCAACAATTTTATAACGCCCTATTTCAAGGCACTCTCAGAGATAGTTGGATTACTGCCCAAGGTATTGCTCAGAACCATCAACAAGTACTACGCTTACGCTTGGGGCTAAAAGACACTAGATTAGCTCGTTTGCCTTGGGAAGTGATGCACGCAGGCGATCGCCCTCTGGCCACTGGGCCTTATGTGGCTTTTTCTCGCTTCCAAAGTGGAATTTTGGGGGCTTCTCCTTTGCGGTCGCAAAATATGCCCACACCACCAGAACAAGGTGGTGTCAGAGTCTTGATGGTAATTGCTTCTCCCTCAGATCAAGTCCGTCTTGACTTACAGAAACAAGAAGCAATTAAACTGCAAGCGGAACTTCACCGTCAAACGTCACGACTTGGTGAAAGTCGGAATCGTTTCCCAGAAATTGAACTTACTGTCTTAGACCAACCAGGACGGGAAGAACTGACGCAAGCCCTAGAACAAGGTAGATATCACGTTCTCCATTACTCTGGTCATAGTAACTTAGGCGCAAATGGGGGAGAAATTTATCTTGTTAGCCGCAGAACTGGCTTAACGGAAATCTTAACTGGGGACGATTTGGCAGGTTTGCTCGTCAACAATAATATTCAAATGGCAGTGTTTAATTCCTGCTTGGGGGCATACACAGCAGCGTCTAATCCCTCTGGAGATACTGGCGAACGAAACTTAGCGGAAAGTCTGGTGAAGCGCGGAATTAGAAGCGTTTTGGCGATGTCAGAACGGATTCCTGATGAAGTGGCGTTGACGCTCACACAATTGTTTTACCGCAATTTAAATCAGGGATATCCAGTAGATTTGTGTGTAAGTCGGGTGCGCCAAGGATTAATTTCTGCTTATGGTTCTCACCAGATGTACTGGGCATTACCGATTTTATATCTCCAGCCAGAATTTGACGGTTTTTTAAGTCAAGAAGCTGAGGTATCTACAAGTACAGATTCGCTGAATCAGTATAGTTCGCCTTTAGGGGTAACTTCCATGATGTACCCTGGTATACCTGATGATAGCGAGATGCCTTTAGGAATGGAAGATATGATTCCTAGTGGTTTGACGCGGGATTCTGGGTTGGACTGGCTAGGTGAAGATACTTGGGGCGATCTGGTTGATGAAATTGAGTATGATGACCCAAGCTATGAAGAAGATTCTGCGATCGTTTCGGATTTGTTTCGTCAGCTAGATAACCAAAAACCTGCAACTGAACCGGATCGACAAATTAGCGAAAATAGTCTTCACCAAAGCCAGATTTCAGAGGAAACGACTTCCTCAGAAGAGTCAGCAGATTTGTGGGGAGAAGTTCCACCACCGCCACCTCCAACTCCTGGGAACCTTGAGGAAAATTGGCAAAAGTCTAATTTTTCGCAATCGCAACCACCCCCGTCAAGAAATCGTACCCGTCGCCGCAAGTTGTGGCCGATTGTGGGTGTTGTGGGGATCGGTGCGATCGCAGCAGCGATCGGTTTAAATTGGTGGCAAAATCGCCCCCAAGCACTGCCTAAAATACCAGAAATTCCCGCCCAGTCTCTACCTGATTCTCGACCGATTCAAAAGCAGCCGAATATCGATTTAGGAATAGAAGCAACTGGAATTGTCACCGCTACTGCTACGGAAAAATTGAGTCAGGGTGACTTGCAAGGTGGGTTATTGGCTGTAGAAGAACTACTGAATCGCGGCGCACTGGCTGCGGCTGAAACTTCCTTAAAACTAATTCCTAGTAAACAAGCTGACGATCCATCTGTGAATTTTTACAAGGGGCGATTGGCGTGGCAGTCGATCCAAACTGGAGACAATAACTATAGCGTTGATGATGCCCGTCGTTATTGGGAAACTGCTGCCAAAGCTAAACCCGAATCGCTTTTATATAATAACGCTTTGGGATTTGCCTACTACACAGAAGGCAATCTGAATCGCGCCAATGATGCTTGGTTCAAGGCTTTGAATTTAGCTCTCAAAGAACAGAACACAAATTCAACATCCAGAAATACAACAGTTCCTCAAGATGCTTTAACTTCTTATGCTGGTTTAGCTCTTGGATTGTATAAATCTGCACTTAGTCAATCTAATGGTAAGCAGACGCAATATTTGAATGAAGCGATCAAATTGCGGCAAACGGTTCTCAAGTCCGATCGAGAAAATTTCCAGGTAGATAAATTAGCTAAAAATTGGCTGTGGACGGAGAAGGCGATTGAAGATTGGCGATCGCTCCTTCAAGAAAAAGGCGAAGAACTGTAATAAGTAGGTGCGTGTAAATATTTGTCGTTGGGATCAGGCAAGAGGCAGGAGGGAAGAGGGTTTTAGCAACGCTAATGCTAAAACCTATACGGGGTTTTAGCTTCCCTAATAGGGATTTTGATGAATTGCAATTACTCAGCGATCGCAGACTGTACGCGTCAAGGCTGGTTTCAATCCCTAATAGGGATTTTGATGAATTGCAATGCCCCATTACAATAAGCCAAAGGATTATAAACCTGTTTCAATCCCTAATAGGGATTTTGATGAATTGCAATTGGGTAGATTTCCCTAGGCCGGCCTGGGAGCCTACGTTTCAATCCCTAATAGGGATTTTGATGAATTGCAATTATTATTCTATCCATCCTTTACCCATACATAAGTGTTTCAATCCCTAATAGGGATTTTGATGAATTGCAATCTGCAAAAATTTTGGGTGAGGATGCAAAGTTTTTAAGTTTCAATCCCTAATAGGGATTTTGATGAATTGCAATGAGTTACTTATTGGTAACTCTAATCTTAATAGGGTAGTTTCAATCCCTAATAGGGATTTTGATGAATTGCAATTAAATCATCATCTACTTTATGCCCTTGGATGTCCAAGTTTCAATCCCTAATAGGGATTTTGATGAATTGCAATGTTAAATATTTAAGTGTACCTGTTCCAGCAAGCGCGGTTTCAATCCCTAATAGGGATTTTGATGAATTGCAATGAGAATCGGTTTGTATCCTCAGTTATGGAGGCTAAGGTTTCAATCCCTAATAGGGATTTTGATGAATTGCAATATGTAGTTGCCATACCAGCAGCCGCTGCCTTACGTTTCAATCCCTAATAGGGATTTTGATGAATTGCAATGCAGCTATGGGGCTACCTGGGCGGAAGTCTGTCAGTTGTTTCAATCCCTAATAGGGATTTTGATGAATTGCAATCTTAATACTGTCTGAGACATCCTTGGCTTTTACTGTGGTTTCAATCCCTAATAGGGATTTTGATGAATTGCAATGTAATGTAAGCAATGGCTAGTATCATAATCTTGCTGTTTCAATCCCTAATAGGGATTTTGATGAATTGCAATATTATCCGGGGCTGTGTGTAACCCAAATGGTTTTGTTTCAATCCCTAATAGGGATTTTGATGAATTGCAATCTTTATGGCGTCCGTAAGGTCTTCAGTTGCCCCTTGAGTTTCAATCCCTAATAGGGATTTTGATGAATTGCAATCAAGAAAGCTGCTTTAGGTTCCGATGTGTCTCGTTTCAATCCCTAATAGGGATTTTGATGAATTGCAATTCTTTGCAATGTTGGCAGCCCTAGCGATCGCTGGTGTGATGTGTCTCGTTTCAATCCCTAATAGGGATTTTGATGAATTGCAATTTAATGTGGTTAATCAAGTCAAAAAAGCCATAAAAGTTTCAATCCCTAATAGGGATTTTGATGAATTGCAATCTAACATATATTTCTGCGGCTTCTGCCTTGTCAGTTTCAATCCCTAATAGGGATTTTGATGAATTGCAATCCAATACGGGGAACTCACCAGCATCCCAGAGACTTAAGTTTCAATCCCTAATAGGGATTTTGATGAATTGCAATGCGTGAACCGGGCTATGTGGCATCTAGGGATTGTTTCAATCCCTAATAGGGATTTTGATGAATTGCAATTAAATCTCCTGTGAGGCTATGTAGCTATTTTAGTATGGTTGTTTCAATCCCTAATAGGGATTTTGATGAATTGCAATCTCTCCGTCCAAGGAGGCTTTGATAATATCGTGATGTTTCAATCCCTAATAGGGATTTTGATGAATTGCAATTACTTCTTTAGTATCTATTAATATTTAGGATTTGTCGTTTCAATCCCTAATAGGGATTTTGATGAATTGCAATGGTGGCTGTCTATGGATAGAGGCTTCAGGGGCTATGTTTCAATCCCTAATAGGGATTTTGATGAATTGCAATTTGATACAACCCATTTGTAGCTTGTCGTTTCTCTTAGTGTTTCAATCCCTAATAGGGATTTTGATGAATTGCAATCTAGATTCTTCTAGGGCTTTTTTGTTTACCCCTTGTTTCAATCCCTAATAGGGATTTTGATGAATTGCAATTGTGGACGACTTTGGGCTAACTGAAGAAGACTATGTTTCAATCCCTAATAGGGATTTTGATGAATTGCAATCCCTAGGCTACACGTTGACCCCTAAGCAACTTCTGGTTTCAATCCCTAATAGGGATTTTGATGAATTGCAATTTACTTCGCAGCCTCTCATCTATTACCGTATCTGCCACTGCGTTTCAATCCCTAATAGGGATTTTGATGAATTGCAATAGCAAGAGCCTGAAAGCCAAGCTGTATTTAGTTTTCAAGGTGCGGTTGCGCGATTCTGGAGCAATCATAGCATTAGAGAATTCCTTTGGGAAGAGTGCCGAGAAAAGTTAAAGGCTGACATCCTAGTTTTTGTAAGCATTTCAGAGATTGCGCGGATGATAATTGGGTGATGAGTGGGGTGAAATGCTTACTGGGATTGAGATAGAAGCAATTTTTTGGGGGTGTGGAATTTGTACACCTACCCATTCGCGCATTTGACATACAGGAACTCTATGAGAGATGCGATCGCTAAAAATAATCTAATGGTGATGGGGGGCGCGATCGCTGCCTTCGGAGTCAGAAATCCCAGTCTTTAATATGCTTATAGCCTCCCACATCACACACAACAACACTTGTAATTTTAGTCTTGAGACTCCTCAGAGATAGATTCTGATTCGGTTTCAAGTTCTTCTGTTTTAACTTTGGGGGTTGGAGGTTTAACCGGTTTTGGGCCACGCGCTAGTGCAGGATTCACCGGTGGTCTGCTTTCATCCCTAGATGACGAGCCTTTTTTCCCTTTGTCAGACGAGCGGTCGCGGTTCGGTTTTGAGCTTTTGGGGTTAGATTCAATCGGGGTTACAGAATCCGAATTTTCGGAATTGCTGTCAGTGTTTGCTTGAGCCTGACGTTCCGATTTCTTAATTGGACGTTCTACCATTGTTGATTTTTGTAAATTTATCTGTATGGTACATCGGTTTGGTGACTATCAGACTGTTGAGTAGCATTTTTAAAGATTTTATTGTGGGAATTTCTGAGTAGCTGTGGAGAGTTGTTTTGACAAAAAAGCAGCCAACAAACTTTATTAATTAACTCACTAAATTAAAATATGGGTGCGTTATCCATAGCTAAACGCACCCAACAACTATTAAACAAAATCAGGTCGTGCCTGTTGCCTTGATTTGAACTTTTCCTCTAGAACTGCCCAATTTTCTTGCTCAATTAAATTAGTTAACTCATCAAGGCTTTGACGATATTGTTGTAGCGATCGCAGCAATGCTTGACGATTATACCGCGCCATCATCACGCCCAATTCTGGATTCCCGCCACCCACACGACTGGTATCCCGAAAACCCGAACTAGCTAACTTTTGGGCTAATTGTAAAACATCGGGGTCTGTTTCGCTCAAACAAGCAGCAATCAACGAGGAACTAACCATCACCGGTAAATGGGAAATCCAACTCACAGCGCGGTCGTGTTGCTCTGGTTGACAAAAATAGATGTTAGCTCCGAGCGATCGCACAATTTCTTCTACAACTGTAATTGCATTAGTTGGTGTTGTCGTTATCGGTGTTAATACATAAGGTTTATCAACAAATAAATCTCGCTGTGCAGCTTCTATCCCACTATCTGTTCTGCCCGCCATTGGATGACCGCCGATAAAATTTTTCCAAAGGGGAGTAATATCCCTGACTATTTGTGCTTTCGCTGAACCTACATCAGTTACGACTGTAGCCATAGGCAAATGAGCGACTAACTGTTCAAATTGGGGCACAATAAGGGCTAGAGGTGTACAAATAAATACAACTTCTGCGGCTGCTAATAGGCTCAGATCGACTGATGCTTCATCAACACTGCCCAAGGTAACTGCCTTTTGACAGGTTGCTTCACGGCGACTAACTCCTAAGATATGATGTCCTTGCGATCGCAAATCAAAACCCAAAGATCCGCCTATCAGTCCCAATCCTAAAATTCCAATATTCATTTTTGATTTTGACATTCCGTTTTTTATGACTTTACCAACTATTAAAGTTGGCATCCAAGGGGTAGCATCGATGACTGTAGAGGAATTACTGGAACAATACGCAGCAGGAGTCTTAAACTTTAGTGGTGTTGACCTCCCAGAAGCCAACTTGAGTGGAGTAAAACTCAGTGGTGTAAATCTGAGCGATGCTAATTTGAGTATAGTCAACCTGAGTGGCGCGAATCTGAGTGAAGCTAACTTGAGCAATGTCAAGCTGAATGTAGCTAGACTGAGTGGTGCAAATCTATGCAGCGCCATCCTTAATAACGCCAGTCTCAACGTCGCTAATTTGATTCGAGCGGATTTAAGTCGCGCTCAACTGAGAGGAGCCTCATTAATCCGCACCGAGTTAGTTCGCGCTGACCTCAGTCGCGCTGATTTGTTGGAAGCCGATCTCACCAGTGCTGATTTGCGAGAAGCGACACTCCGCCAAGCGAATCTCCGTCACGCTAACTTGAGTGAGGCGATCTTGAGAGGTGCTTCTTTAACTGGAGCCAACTTGGAGATGGCTAACTTAAACGCCAGCGATCTCAGTCGTTCTGACTTGAGCGGTGCAAATTTGCGAGATGCCGAACTCAGACAAGCCAATCTCAGCCAGACTAACTTGAGTGGGGCAGATTTGAGTGGAGCGAATCTCCGGTGGGCAGATTTGAGTGGTGCAAATCTCCGGTGGGCAGATTTAAGCGGCGCAAAATTGAGCGGGGCTGATTTAATTGGCGCAGATTTAAGCAATGCCAATTTAACAAATACAAGTTTAGTCCACGCCAATTTAACTCAGGCAAAATTAATTAGGGCAGAATGGATCGGTGCTGACTTAACAGGAGCAACTTTAACAGGAGCCAAGCTTTATGCCACTTCCAGATTTGGTTTAAAAACCGAAGGCATAGTTTGTGAATGGGTCGATCTTAGCCCAAATGGCGATCGCTCTATTGTCCAAAATTTCCATTCTGAAGAGTCACGAGATTTTTTTAACGAAACACCGCCAACAATTCGGATTATTGTTGATGCAGCTCTAGAACATGAAGCTAATTTTGCGATCGCTGGCGCTTACTACCAAATTGCTCAAGAATATCGAGGGTTGAAACAACCTCCAAGCATCGAAAGTGGTCGTCGCCGGACTATTTTCACCTTTCATGTAGATAGCGACGAAGCGTTATTTCCCACTGCTTACATTGTCATTCTTCCCTTTCTAGATGCGGCATCTACTCAAAAAAATATCTCCAGTATAGTGGAAATGATTAACAGTGAAGTTATTGCAAAGCAAGACTTAAAATCGCCTCAGATAGTGAAACAATTAAATACTCTTTTTGAACAAGCTATGAATCAGGCTACAACAATTAAACAGATGAAAAAAAATATCGAAGTAGCCGCAAAATTAAATTTTTGTAAAGCCCCAACCCAAATAGTTTTAACGAATTCCAGTGCCCACACTTTGATTGTTTATGACCATCCCAACTTTGGAAAAAGATTTATTAATCGCTCTGCTCTTAATGCTTCAGCTTATGATATGTCTAGTGATTCAACAAAAAATATATTACCTTCATTAGATATTATTATAGATTTTGTTAAAGGATTTCATTATATTAATCATTAGTTATGGAGATTGGACATTGGGGAGGCAGTGCGGTCTTGCGGTCTCCCCAAGTGGAGCAACTGCCGTCATTGGGCATCGGGGATTGAACTAATGACCAATGACCAATGACAAATGACAAATGACAAAATTTTGGAGGAAAAAATGAGCAATCTTTTTAATAAAATGATCGGTCGAACTCGCTATGTTGTGTTTCGCCTATTTCTGCATTTAGGGGGAGGTGAAGTAGCGCCAATTTTGGGAGTCTTAAATAGTGCTGGACGGGATGCGATCGATGCCGATGGCGATTTAGAAGTTTTAGGAGAAGGATTGGTAGAAATCAGCCAAACCCTGCTGCAATACGATGAATATTGGCTTTCTGCTGCTAACGAAGGTGACGTATTTTTTAATGAGGGCGAAGCGGGAGATTACGTGAATGAATTATTTACTGACTCTGCCGAAAGATATCTCAGCGAACCAGATTACGCTTCCAATGGATCGAATGAACCTTTATCTATACCTGTAACCCGCAACGTCATTGTGATGATTACAGTAGCTTATGAAGGAGAAGTACCAGATTTGGAAACCGATCTTTCTAACGTTCAGGCGCTCAAGGAAGGATTGAAAGCATTGATAAATTTGCATTATAAACATAGATTAAAGGCAATTCAAGTGCATTTCTCTCCAGCACAGTTGGGCGATGAACTCACTAGCGATCAACTGTTGCAATATTACCCAGAATTGATTCCTTTGTAATTTGTTGTTGTAATTTGTTGGGTAGTCCGTACTTACTACTTAGATGATAAATTGTTAAGCTCAGAGATAGGACAATAATCCAATGATCATGACCATAGTACGTAAATTTACAGCCGTTTTTTTAGCTCTGAGTTTGTGTATCACAACTGTTGCTTGTGGTGGCGAGAACCAAAGTACTCCTCCAGCTAAGAACGTTAGCCAAACCTCTACTAATACAAAGTTGAGTGATGGTGAGTATCAAATACAACAAGCCACTTATGACGATGCAACTGGTGAATACAGCTTGTTTTTACTTAACAATAATCCTCCAACCTTTGCAACCGAAAATTTGCAAATGGCACGGTTAACTGATGATGAAATCAAGCAGGGTAAAAAAACCTATCTGAAGGTAGATAAAGGACAACCGATTTTATATCTGACGGAAGATTTTAAAATTGAGTACGTCCACAACGTTACCGAGAATAAAACCAATCCTCAAACAGGACAACAAGAGACGGTTGTAGTCCGTCGAGAAAATAATTTTTGGGCACCATTTGCTGGGTCTGTAGCTGGTAGCTTGGCCGGTCAGGCAATTGGTAGTATGTTGTTTAGGCCCCAGTATTATGTACCCCCTGTCTATCAATCAGGGCAAGGATTAAGTGGCTTTGGTGGATATGGCGGAAGCTATGGCCAAGCAGTTCAAAGTTACCAAACTCGCTATAATACGCAACCCGCAGCCGTGAGAAATCGCACTGCCTTCCGCAATACAGGGACAATTAGAAGGTCATATCCTGGAAATTCAAATGTACGCAATGTACCGCGTAGCACTACAGGTAATAACCGTCCTTCTGGTTCTGGTTTTGGTGGTAGCACCTTGCAACCCTCTGGCAGAGCCACTTCACCCAGACGCAATTCTGGCAGTGGTTTTGGTAGTGGGCGTAGTTCAGCACCTCGTCGCTCAACTGGTTTTGGCAGCAGACGCCGTTAATCAATTCCAAGTTTAATAAATAGACTGCCTAACAAGTTAAGGTAGTTGTGCATAAAGAAGCCGGAGGGTAACAAGTCAATCCTCCGGCTTCTCTTTATATATATGCAATTGGTAAGGAGGAATTATTAATTATTCGGTTAAATAATATGAAACACTAAATACAAATATTGCTAATAGAACAGGAATAATTTTACTAAAGTCTATGCGCTTTTGTTGAACCATTTCTAAACAAGACATCGGAATCATCATAGGCCAGAAGATAGCTGTGACTAAAAACATCACAACCGATAAAAATTTATCATCGGGAGTAGAAGTGGGATGACGCAGGGAAAATATTAACCAATTGCTTAAAAAATAGCATGACATTAACAAGTAACTAATAGTTAAAGTGAGTTGTATCTGATTCACTATGAGTACTCCTGATGTTATGTGAACTTCACTATAGCCTTTCCTGCTCTAGTGAGGTATACTATGAGCCTCAATAGTGGATTTTAAATTAGTAGAAATGAAGGGATACTTACTAAGTCGTTAGACCTAAATCAATTAAAGTTTGTAATAAGGACTAAAGTCCTGATAATCCTTGTTTTCTGTTTAATAATGCCTATCTATTTAGGAATGTTAACTATCAATATCGCTATGTAAACAAGCATCAAATCAAGAAAAATTATATTAACTATGAACCATATATTGATTTTATACCCTCTTGACTTAAAGTATAATACAATAGCCCTGTCGATTATTCCCACAGTTCCCGATGTATTAATTAAATAATTCGCAAGCATTGCCCAGGCGTAAACAAAACCATTTCCTCGTTGCTCGATTGGCGTTGTTAAGTGATTATAATACTGAGAAATAGCAAAAGTTCCAAAACAAATAGCATAACCTATTAGCCACTTGCTGTTCGGCATAATCTGAGCAATAAAAAAAGGAATAATTGTGGCTAATATAAAAAACAAGAGAAGAGAATCCAACATTTGCAATTTTTTCCTTTTTTACAACATATAGAAGCATTGCATACCGAACTCTGCAATTTATGTCAAATTTTTCCTTTTGGTTGTAGGGTATACTTAACCCTTTTGGAAAAAATTTTTTAAATTTTGGATGATGAATATTCACTATCACAATCCAAAACTTAAAATTTGGTCAGTTATGAGAGCAATAATCAAGCTGTCTTAAAAAATCGAATGATTTCGCGGACATGATCGAGAAATTGCCCGTCGGTGGAAAGTTGCGCGATCGCATTTCTAGCTTCTCTTGCCAAACGCTCATGTTCCGTTTGATTTGTCGCCCGTAATTCTTCTAAATTAGCCGCAATTCGGGCTAAATCTCTGCGAGTTTCTTCGGCAAAACGTTGTTGAGTTGCGGATAAGGAATAGGGTTGTTCTGGGTTGAGTTGATCTTCCAAAGACTGGATTTTTTGTTCCAATATAGAGAAGCGATCGCGCAGTTCCAAAATATCTTCGCGCGGATACTTCCATTCTTGGCGAATCATCGCTAACCGCGCATATAAATACTCATAAGCGCGAATCGCGGGACGCAGAATTGTTAATAATAAAGCTGCACCAGAACTTATATATCCAACTGTACTAATACCAGTGACAGCAAGAGTATAAAGACCAACAGCTGAGAATAAGTGTAAAGCAATAGCAACCCAGAGCGATCGCTTTGCCAACAATGTGACATACTTCACTTGTTTCTCATCAACTGGAATGCCTTTCTCAGTTGATTGTGCTGCTTCTGCTAAGACTTCTTTGGCTTGAAAATGCACATTCCACGGTACGGTAACAATTACCAACAGCCACCAAAAACTAGCACCACCAATCACCCAATCAAGAAAGTTACCTGTAGGTATGTGCAACCATTGTAGTAAGCCAAAAGCCACCAGCACCGGAACCACAATTCCAATAATGGAACTGATAAAAAAGTTGATATACATCTTACCCTGTCTCCGATGAAACTATACCTCGATCGTGACTGTACCCTAGCGGTTATACGTAAATGCTTGTGATAGTTTTTTGAGTAGCACATATCCTACTGTGCGGAATTCAAACCTTAAAAATTTTTGTGTTCAGAATCCTTGTGATAGTTTTTTTAATAGCACATATTCCACTGTACGTCATTCAAAATTTAAAAACCCTTAATCTAGTTTTTCCACAACTGCGACAAACTTAGCTTTATTTCTTGAACTTTTTAAGCGTTAATTACCAATAAAAAGTTTCTCTATCCGAAGACATTGTATTTTTGACTTCGGAACAATAGCCTCATGCAATCATTGATCAAAATTTACAAGAGGTGGCGCAGAACTTTTACCCTGATAAAAAAATTTCAATTCATCAACCAAATTTTAAATAAAAACTTCTAATTTAGTCTCGTTATTAATTGTCAACTAGCTATTGGTAGATTGACAATTTTATTTTTTATAAGATATTTTGACGATTAAATATTTAAATATACTCATAAATAAAAATTAAACAGTAAGATAGCTGAGTTATCCTTTAATACCTCACTTTTTGTCTAACTTCAGTAATTAACAATTTGTAAAAAATCACTATGTCAATCTTTTTTTTTAATCAAAAAGCTCCTAAATTATTCACCAAATTATCAGTTGTAACAGCTCAAACCGCTTTCAGCTTAATACTATTATTCAAAACTGATTCTGCTCAAGCTTTGGCAGCCAAATTCAATATTGACCCCAGTGCAAGTTTTATTTCCTCATATACATTTAGTCCTGACAGCGTACCTTTTTCTCTAACAAACTTGGGAGTTAATTCAGGGGACACAATTAAACTGGAACGGTTTGGCAGTTTTTCACCCTTTGACGATCCGACTGACGAATACTTTGGTGCAATGTGGGCTACTTTCAGCGCTGACAATAGATTGCTACCAAATACCGGAGAGTATAATGGCGCAACGACTGACAGAGTTCCTGGTGCTATTAATCCAATTCTTCCCAACGGTTGTCTTCCATTGCAGTGTTTAGACAATAGTATTTTTTACATCTCACGTGTAGATTTTAATGGTGCTATTGTACAAGTTCCCATTGATGCAAAATTTATATTTATTGGTGCTGCCGACAGTTCATTTGTTGATAATGTAGATTTAAATCAAGACTTTGCTGTTGGTATCAATTCTGTATCTACTGCTAGTGTTCCTGAACCCAATTTTATGTCAGGTTTACTGGCATTTGGTGTTTACGCTACTGGTTTGCAATTCTTACACAACCGTAAAAAAGCACTTTGATGACACAGGTTTACTCAACTAAGTAACTGCGCCAGGTTGGTTGAGTATCTTTACTACCCTTTTCTGGAATTAGCGATCGCCAAGTTTTACCTTCTTGCTGAATTTGCAAGTAAACGTCAAAGGGTTGTTTTGGTTGCGTCAAGCGCCGTTTTGGTAGCTTGAGAATCAAGTCGTAGGTTCCCCGAACGTGGAAAGCTGGTAAATTTTCAATCGTCAGTGGTTGTTCTTGGGTAATTGATAGCCGCTTGATTTCAAATCCTTGAAAATCTAAATCCAACTGTTGGCTAAGTTTTTGTTGAGTTTGTTCTAGCCCAAGGGCGATCGCTTTTTGCACTAAATCGCTAGTTGGTAGCAGTCCAATACTGCCACAAGCTGTCACTAGCACCAGCAATATTGCTGTCAAAACTAACCGCACCATGTTATTCCTGAGATTCCACTTATCAGCGATAGTATAACTGTAGTTTCTCTCAATTCTCCGATCTATCATGCCAAAACAGTCTATAGGTCTTGATAACCAACTTTACAATTATCTTTTATCTGTTTCGCTACGAGAACCAGAAATTCTTGGGAAGTTGCGCCAAGAAACCGCCAATCATCCCCGGAGTGGAATGCAGATTTCACCAGAACAAGGGCAGTTTATGAGCCTTCTGGTGCAGTTGATTGGAGCGAAAAAAACCTTAGAAGTTGGAGTCTTTACGGGTTATAGCTCGCTTTCTGTAGCTTTGGCACTACCGCCTGATGGCAAGATTATCGCTTGTGATGTGAGTGAAGAATTTACTGCGATTGCTCGGCGGTATTGGCAAGCATCTGGGGTTGCTGATAAAATCGATTTCCGATTGGCACCAGCTTTGGAAACTTTAGATAAGTTATTAGCAACTGGACAAGCCGAAACTTTTGATTTTGCCTTTATTGATGCTGATAAAGAAAATTATGATGGATATTATGAGCGATCGCTGCAATTAGTTCGTCCAGGTGGATTAATTGCGATCGATAATGTTTTATGGTCTGGACAAGTAGCTGATAAGCAAAATCAAGATGAAAGCACCCAAGCAATCCGGGCGCTAAACGAAAAGTTACATCATGACGAACGAGTTACCCTCTCCCTTGTCCCCATCGCCGATGGACTTACTTTAGCAATCAAGCGACGTTAATACAGCAAGAGCGCACAACTAACTGTGCGCCCTTATTGCATGTTCTACTTCTATTTACCTGAAGTTATAGCCAATTCCTAACTGTAGTCCTACATCAGTATCATCTACAAAAGCAGCATTTACACCACCTGTTAGCGTAAGTCTAGAACCGAGAGGAATGTCTACACCACCTGTTAGTAGTAATCCAATATCAGTATCAGCATTAGCTTCAATTGCTACACCAGCACCGATGTAAGGAGATATAGCAAAGGTTCTTTCACCCACTGAACCTGCTCTGCGGGGAGAAAAATCTAAAGTCACGGGAACTAGAAATATTGTATCGTCCCCGAAGATTACCGATGGTCGCACTGATATATTGTTTGTCAGACCAAGTTTACTGATCACTGTAAAGTTAGTGTCGCTCAGAGCTGTATCATCGCCGCTCAAACCAATGTTACCACCAACTCCGATATAGCTTCTGCCACCACGAGTACTTCTACCTACGTTAACATCAGGTGTCCCATTTCCTGTTGGTGGCTGATTTAACTGACTGATGTTAACATCAGGCGGAATCAGGACTTGGTTAATTGCATGGATAACACCATTGCTAGCTTTCACGTCCGCCTGGAGAACTCTGGCATTATTTACCGAGACTTGACTGTTAGCGGAATCGATTTTAATATTTACAGGTCTTCCTTCATCGGTTGTCAACTCCCCTGCTGAGAGTTGACTAGAAGTTACCGCACCGGGAACCACGTGATATCTCAAAATTTTAACTAACGCTTCTCTGTTTTCTGGTTGCTCTAACTGTTGTAAGGTAGCAGCAGGTAAAGCAGCAAATGCGTCATTGGTGGGAGCAAAGACTGTATAAGGGCCTGGCTGTTGAAGAATATCTGCTAAACCGGCTGTCTTTAATAAAGAAGTCAGAGTTGTAAAAGAACTACTGGATGACGCTAGAGCAACAATATCAGTACCGGCAGGAGTTCCAGCTACAACGTACTGACTAGCTGGAAGATTGCTAGCAATGGGTTGCGCCCGTCCTTGTTTAACTAAAGCTTGATATAAAAGTGCTGCTGCTTCAGCACGAGTCAAAGACTGTTGCGGATTGAGTTGTTTTACATCTGGGTAGTTGACAACAAGATTACTTACTGTCGCTGCTGCCACACTGCCAACAGCATACTCTGGGATAGCTGAGGCATCGTTGTAGTAAGTAGTGAGAGTACTTGTATCGCCACCAGTTAAACCTAAACCACTACTTAAAGCAACGATCCCCTGCACTCTAGGAATTTCTTGATTTGGTCTAAACACGTTCCCAGGATAGCCTGCCAAAAATCCAGTTTCGTAAGCGTTTTGAATTGCAGCAGCGGCCCAGTAGTTAGCAGGAACATCACTAAATCCACCTGCACTTAATTGTCGGACTCGGTTTTGGTTACTGAAAGCTTTTTGAATCAAAGCAGCAAATTCTGCACGAGTCACAGGCTGATTTGGTCTATAAGTGCCATCAGGAAAGCCACTAATCACGTTATTCTCAGCTAGGGCTTGAATGAAGGGACGCGCCCAATAATCTGAGGAAACATCAGACAGGTTAACTGTTGACGTAGGCGATGGTGTCGCAGGTGATGGTGTTGCAGGTGATGGTGTATCAGGTGATGGTGTCGTAGATGGAACAGGGGTTTGAGATGAAGCTGGGGCAGAAATTATGATGGGGGTTATTGTAGCAGCTGTCATTCCCAGAACTAGCAAAGCAACCTTTGTTGATGACCAACGAGACAAACTAGACATGGAAATATCCTCTTTTCAATTTCTTGGGTTGACTATATGGAAAATACTGGATGCAAGGTTAAGTGAATACAAATATCTAGATGATTATTTGGTTCGCCTCGACATGAAAACCAGAAATGAAACCTGTTAGCTCTGGAAAATTAATACGCTGGACATTATGAGTAGCTGCTCTGATATCTCATAACGTTTATCCTCATGTGCACCACACATAGTATCGAATTCCTATTTTTTTTTAAGAACCGCAGAGTACACTAAAAATAAGCATGGCTCCTGTGGTAATATAATATGTCGCAACAATAAAGAGAATTAATGCAAGTAGGCGATTTTATTCAGTTCTAAAATTGCAGTCAAGCAGTAAAATAATTGGCCTTTAATAGCCGTCTCTTTATAATTGCCGAGGAGGGTTAATGCCGTTAAACTCAATGTATCATGATCTTTAGCAAGATTTAAGAAATAAAATCAATCTTGGCGATATGGTGTATTGTTAATCTTTTATTGTGATTATACAACTAACTCAGGGCTGGATTTTGAAGAAAAACTTTCACTCTTTAGATAGTTGTCCTTGATGGTAAATTTTCAAATACTAGACGGGAAATTAGCGATCGCAATCCAAAATTTCGAGCCTGATTGCGCCAAGATTTTTGGCTAAGAATTATTTTTTTCCAAAAGACTATTTTATAAAAGCGAACCCAAAGATAAACTAGGATTTTTGTAAGCTGGCTAATCTGTATAAATTTTGCTCACAACTCCTCTGGAGGTAGGGCAACAAATCCTGTTTTTAGTCCACGCTTGAATCCTGCTTTTTCATAGAAGTGCAACGTCTCCTCGTTTTTTGAGCCGCTTAGAAGCATCACTTTATAGCACTGTTGCTGCCATGCTAAAGCTAAGGCATAATGCAGCACTTGTGTACCAAATCCCTGTTGTCGATAATCGAGATGGGTAACAACATTTTCAATAATGCCGTATGGACGTGCGCCACGCGTCAAGTTGGGAACAATAGTTAAATTACATGTTGCTACTAACTGCTTATCAACATCAGCCACAATGTAATACAAACGGGGATCATCTAAAATTCCATCCCAGATAGATTGTAAGACATCATCAGTCGGTAGAGGCGCATCGACAGGATTTAGATGCTTATATAAAGCCAAAAGTTGGGGAAGTTCGTCGCGTGTAATTAGGCGAACGGTAATTATAGGTTTAGACAAAGCTGTAGTTCGGCGTAAAAATTTATCGTTGCGATAAGGCAGGAGGAAAGAAAGTTTTAGTCTAGTTTACCTCTCTTCACATAGTTTAGTTTTATTGTGCCAACTTACTTAGTTTGGTTTTTTCTGCCGACTTACTTATATAGTTCTGCGTAAGCTTTAAGTACTATATTTCTGGTTTCTGATTTCATATTTATTTTTAATTTTCACTTTTGCCATTAATTTTAAGACCACAGTGAATTCATCCAATTTTTGTATATAATTAGACTATTTTAGTGAAATCATTGAACTTTTAGAGAGGTGAAGCTAAAAACAAGTATCTGGCTAATTTTATGGCTGGAATAAAAGTTTCAAAGTATTAATTAGGCTTACCCATAATTGTAAAAGCTGCCCAATAATAAGGATGATTATAAAGATTTTTATCTGATGCCATTTTACTATTTCTATATAGTTGGGTCGCTAAATAAGTTTGAATTCTTACTTCTTCTGGATGCAGATTATTCAAAATATCTTCATACCATTTTGTCAGTTCTCCAGCAGTTAGTTCTTTCAGCCATCGTGTTGCTTCAGCTAAGGCAGTAACTGCTGATTTATTGGGCTGTAATCGTCGGTAAAACTCGATCATCACTAAGGCGCTAGCCGAAGATTCTACACTCCAAAGAGTACTCACTACATGAGGTACGCCCTGAGTGACAAAACCACTGACTAAACTCACATATTCGCTGCTGATAGTGTAGTTGTTAGTACTTAAATTTTCACAGGCAGAGAGGGTAATAAGGTTGTAACTATCTAGATTTTGTTGGCAGATTTCATCTAGAGTAAGTCTGTCTTCACCCGCTAATGCTAATTCTGATTTTTTAGGTTCAGTTAAATTATTAGTAACATGACCTGTAAAATGCAAGATATTATAATTATCAGATAGGGCATTTTCAACAATACTTTTCGTAGCTTCTGCCCCTTGAATTCGTTGGATATTATTGAACATCTGACTAACAATTTCAGACTCTAATTTGGCAAATTTAAGCGTGGGATAACCTGTACTTTCAGGATGTTCAACACTGAGCAATAACTTATTTTGCCACTGCCAAATATCCTCAGTTCTAATTGATAAACCTATTTGGGCACTAGGTAGATAGGTGACGCTGAAATTTGATTCCACATTCGGTAACTCTTCCGGCGATGGCGAAGAAAGATGGAAAAGTGTATGAATGGGCAATCTGTACAAGTCACGGTGAGGAATTAAAACCAGTTGGGTGATACCTTCGAGTTCCTGTGCAATTGTGGAAATATTCAATATTTCATACAGTTGCAACAGCTTCTCTTCCATCTCAACTCGCCAAGAATGGTGACTTTTACTTTCTTTGTCGTGGGCTGTGCTGCGATATTCTTGGTATTGTTGATGCCAATCTTCTAACCAAATTTCAAATTCAATTAGGCGTTGCACTGCTTCGGGTAGAGGCAATTCATTGAGACGGATAGCATCTTCTCCTAAAGGTATTACCCCAGTATCTTGCATGGGTGTAAACAGGAGAATTGGTGATGGTGCTTGGTCTTTGAGAATGAAAGTATGTAGGGCAACTGGGCTAATATGCCAGTAAATAATTGCTGTTGTGGGATTGAATAGTTGTTGAATTGCGCCATAATAAGGCGAGTAAATATTATCATTCCAGCCAGAAAGCAGCCAGTTTAAACAAGCATTTTTACCTTGTTCGGCAATTTCCCAAGCTTCTACTAAATCACCTGACTCCACAGCTAAATCAACTGCTAATTGATCGAAGCCGGTAAATTTTAAAGCTAACTGTTTTTTACTTTCGTCTGAGCGAGTTTCTTCACTCAGTAATTGTCGCAATAAATCTGTCCCACGTTGCAGCAATTCTTGAACTTGTGTTGTGTGTCCCAAACCCATCAGCACTTTGCTTAGAGATTGTAAAACCTCTAGATGCAACTGGGGAAAATATTCTAGTGTCAGGGTTAACAGCGCTTGATGATACTCAGATGCAGCTTTGCGCCAATAATCGCGGGGATTGGTATGTTTTTTGCCTTGCTCATAGTAAGTATTAGCGATCGCAAAATGCAATCTACCCCAACCTTCTGGATGGGTATCTGTTCGCAGATGCTTTAACCCTTCTTCGTAGCTGGCTAATTTTCCTTCGTAGCCGCCCTGTTGTAAGGCAGGATTTGTCGCGATGATACTACTCGACAAATTTAGTAATTCGTCAGAATCTACTACTAAATGACCGATCGCAGTTCCCCGACCAATCCAAGCTTCCCAATAATCTTGTTTAATTTGCAAAGCGTTGTCATAACAGCCGATCGCTTCGGCAAATTGTTCTAAATAAAACAGTGCTACTGCTTGATTATACCAAGCTAAGTGGAAGTCGGGTTTAATGGCGATCGCTTGTTGATAGGAGGCGATCGCTTCTTGTCTCCGCCCTAAGTTGTCTAATGCTATACCCCGGTTGTACCAAGCTAAGTAGAAGTCAGCTTGAACTGAAAGTGCTTTGTCCCAGGAAGCGATCGCTTCTGACCACCTGCCTAAATTAAACAGCACTACACCCCGATCTATCCACACTTCGTGGTACTCTGGGTTAATTTCTATAGCTCTATCGTAAGATATAATCGCTTCGGCAAATTGTTCGCTGACAGCTAGGGCTATGCCTCGGTAATACCAGTTTTCCTGGTCTTCTGGTTGGAGTTGTAGCGCTTGGTCATAACTAGCAATAGCTTCTGGTAGCCAACCTAATTTCAGCAGTGCCAAACCCTTGCTAGACCACGCTTCTTGATAGTCTGGCTTGATTTCTATAGCTTTGTCAAAAGAAGCGATCGCTTCTTCAAAGTATCCTAATTCTCCGAGAGTTCCACCCCGGTTGTACCAAGCTTTGTAAAAGTCTGGTTTCAGTTCTATGGCTGTTTCATAAGACGCGATCGCTTCATCAAAACGTTCTAAATGGAACAGCGTTAAGCCTCGATTAAACCAATATTCGGAAAATTCGGGTTGCATTTCAATGGCTTGGTCATAAGATGCGATCGCGCCTAGCAAATCGCCTGTTTTCGCTTGGCTTAAACCTTGGTAAAACCACCCTTGAGCGTGGGTAATCGGATTATCGTTATGCCGCTCAATAATACCAGGAGAATTACTGCTTTGAACTGCCAAATCTGAAGCAAGTTGCTGGACTAAATTGGTACTTTGATCCAACTTCACCCATAACTCATCTAAAGTATTAGCCACATTTGGCTCTAAATTCGTCAAAGTGTTATCCCAGGTTTCCACCGAGGGAGACGTTGCTAACTCAGTCCTTTGTCTCGTGGAAAGAAGATTTGCCGGTGTAGTAATTTGAACAATTTCTTCGTCGAACCGAAGTTGAGTTAACAAGCTGATTGTATCTTCTGCTGTCGGTAGGGGGATATTTTCTGGTATTGTGGCTTGGGTGTCTTCCCTTTCATATTCCGATACCAGTTCCTCGAACTTTTCGGGCGATTTCTCCTCAAAAGAGGCATTTTGAGGTGCTGACGTTATTGGTTCAACATCTGGCACATCATATTCCCATAATTGTTCGCCAAAGCTAAGGATTAGCTCTTGTCCGGGAGAAGTTGGGATAATTTCTTCATCGGTTGTAGTTTCGATTACATCCGGCTCATCATACTCCCATAACTGCTCGCCCAAATCGCGGATCAGTTCTTGCCCAGGAGTAGTTTCGATTACATCTGGCTCATCATACTCCCATAACTGCTCGCCCAAATCGCGGATCAGTTCTTGCCCAGGAGTGATTTCTAGACCATCTAGATCATCTTGTGCCTGATTGTCCTGATATTCTATCTCTGTAGGTAAGTTTTGCATTAGCCGAATGCCAATGTCATAAGCAACTTCTCCAATTCTGCCAACACCAAGTTCCCCTAATTGCACCATTTGTGTTGCTAAAAGAGGATTTGGTGTAGGTGAAGCTAGTAAGCTTTCACCAAACATCACCAACCAGTCTATCCAACGTTCAGCCGGAATGCGATTTTCGATTCGTTGCAGATACCTCAATGCCCACTGTCGTCCTCGTGCTTGATGCACGCCTTCTAACAATTGGATAAACAATTGTTCCAGATCCGCATTGGTTAGTTCTGGTGGTACCCCCACCAGATTGCGTCCTCTCGAAGCCTTGAGAGAACTATTCTGTTTACTTGCAATGAGGCGCTTTAAAAACCTTTTAAGCGACTGCGATATCCGCCTGAGCATCTGCCACACTCTTGGATTTTGTTTTTCTAGATTGTAGCCATCGTTGTCTTAAAAAAATCATCAATTACGTAAAAATCCATTAGATTCGGACAGCGCTTCCGTAGCAGGTTAGCAAAAAATATACAAATCTTCAAGAGCATAGCATTACAACGTAACAATTCCCAGATTTCACTCTTGAATTTGATTCTCTCCAGCAGTTAATTTTCAGTTTGCTCTGTAGTCGATTGACCACCAGGATATAACTGACTAATTAATGCCTGAACAAGCACTTGTGGATCGTCTGTTTCAACGGCAAGTTGTTGAGCAATCTGCTGACGTAAATTTTCATCCTCCTGCAACATGACAAACAACTGTTCTAGGGTGACAGTTTGGTATTCTCCCTCTGGGAGGTTCTCTGGCGCATCTGCTGACTCCGATACTGAGGCAGTTACCTCAGAGGGCAAAGAAGTAGTGCTAAAAGCATCTGGCCCTTCATATTCCCAAATTGGTTCGCCTTCATTGCGTGTCAACAACTGCATCCCGATATTATAGGCAACATCTCCAATTTCTCCGACGTTTAACTCACCCAATTGCACTAACCGCGCAGCCATTTCATTATTTGGTGTCGGAGATGCGAGCAATCTGTCGCCAAAGCGCCCTAACCACTCAACCCAGTCTTGAGTTGTGATGCGATGTTCGATATTATGCAGCCACTTCTGTGCCCATGCTTCCCCTCGTGCTTGATGTACTCCTTGCAACAGTTCGTTGAAAAGAAATTCCAGATCCGTATCGCTTAAGGGTGGTGCTGGTTCTTTTTCTACATTCCCCCTAGATTTTGAGGTAGTCTGTTTTCCACCAAACAAGTTCTGAAAAAGCTTTTTGAGCCATTGAAATAGCCGCTTGAGCATCTGCTGCACCATCGAGTTTTACTTTATCTATAAAATTGTAGCGATCGCACTGGACTATGATAGTTCAGTCAATAAAACGTATAGTCATTTGTCATTTGTCAAGAGTTATTCTTCTCTGCTTCCCAGTCTCCTTAAATAGAACAAATGTACTAAATAATATGCTATAATTCCCATACATTGATGTTGAAATCATAGTAGAGGATAAGCTCTGGTTGCTTGCTTTCCTGAGTGCCAAAATTTACGGCATTAGTTGAGTCTTGGGCTATGGCAACATCGATAAATAAAGCCAGGTACGAGAGTTTAAAATAATTGAATCCTCAACTCGACTCGGTGCTACTAATTCACTTTGAAAGGCATTGAAGTCTATATTTCCATGTCTTACGAACCCCTGCACCACAAATATCGCCCCAAAAGTTTTGCTGAACTGGTGGGCCAAGAGGCGATCGCCACCACCCTCACGAACGCGATCGGCACATCCAAAATCGCCCCTGCCTACTTATTCACCGGGCCAAGAGGTACGGGGAAAACTTCTAGTGCCCGGATTTTGGCTAAATCCCTCAATTGTCTCAAAGGCGATCAGCCCACGGCTGAACCCTGCGGCGTGTGTGAGGTTTGTCAGGGGATCGCTAAGGGCTACACCCTAGATGTAATTGAAATCGATGCCGCTAGTAATACTGGTGTCGATAATATCCGCGAGTTGATTGAAAAAGCCCAGTTTGCTCCTGTCCAGTGTCGCTACAAGGTTTATGTAATCGACGAATGCCTAACTGGAGATTCTCTGGTCTTGACTGATGAGGGACTTCACAGAATTGACGATCCCAAAATTAAAGGCAAGAAAGTACTGAGTTATAACGACTCATCTCTTAAGTGGGAATTCAAGAAAGTTGTCAAATGGTTAGACCAAGGAGAACGGCAAACCCTGGTTATAAAGACAACTAACCGAGAAATTAGATGTACGGGTAATCATTTAATTAGGACAAACCAGGGATGGCTACAAGCATTGGACGTAAAAGAAGGAGTGAAGATACTATCCCCTGTGAATGCGGATGCGGCATCCTCATTTACAAATTTGGTATCGATGGACGTACTCGGAGATTTGCTAGCGGACACCAGTTTAAAGGCAATACATCAGGGCAAAAATCATACGACCTGGAATCTATCCTTAAACAAGCCGAATTACTCCGACCTTTCTGTGCTTGCGGGTGTGGAGAAAAGCTTGATATTCCAACCTTTTTACAAAAAAAGGGGCGAGGAATCATCAGTATCCAGTCTCGCTGGAAAAAACATCCATATAAAAAAGGACACGGAATTTGGGAACTTAGAACAGAAAAGTTCCTTGCAGATGCGGCAGTTATACAACCAAATGCATTTGGGCTTATCTACGGAACCTTGCTTGGAGATTGCTCTATCAGTTATCCCAATAAATACAGCAGATTCCCTAGATTGTGTTGGACACACTCAGAAAAGCAGCAAGAATGGTTGGAATATAAAGCCTATCGCCTTCAAGAATTGCGTCCAAAACTGCGAATTACATCTAACAAAGGATACGGAAACATATCAGTTACCTGTAACACAGGTTGCCATCCCCAACTCAAAGATGTCTTTGACATCGTTAAACCGAATAGGGATAAAAAACTCGTCTCTATGGACTGGCTTAATCGAATTACCCCAGAAGGAATTGCTTGGTGGTTTTGCGATGATGGTTCACTTGCCCTCAGTCCAGAAGGAAGTCCACAAATTCAACTACATACCGAAGGATTCTCTGCCGCCGAAAACCAACTCATTGCTACTTGGCTTACAGCAATGGGATACTCAGCAACAACAAAATTTTACACCAGAAGTAGTACAGGCAAGACATACCACTATATACGGTTGGGGGCAAGCACCAGTAGAAAATGGCTGGCAGACCTTAAACAATATTCCACCCCCTCAATGGATTACAAGTTTGGAGACAGTCGAATCTGTTCACCTCGCTGGGATCGAGCGAGTCTATGACATTGAAGTAGCAGATAATCATAACTTTGTGGCAAATGGGCTTTTGGTACATAATTGCCACATGCTCAGTACCCAGGCATTCAATGCGTTACTTAAGACATTAGAAGAACCACCAAGGCACGTGGTTTTTGTATTGGCGACAACAGACCCGCAAAGAGTGTTACCAACGATTATTTCGCGCTGTCAAAGGTTTGATTTTAGACGTATTCAGTTAGAGGCGATGGTGAAGCATTTAAGTGCGATCGCCTTTAAAGAAAACATTCATATTTCACATGATGCTGTCACCCTAGTAGCCCAACTTTCTCAGGGAGGCTTGCGAGATGCCGAAAGTCTACTCGATCAATTGGGCTTGTTAGCAGGTGAAGTGACACCAGAGCGAGTTTGGGATTTGGTAGGGACGGTAAGCGAACAGGACTTGTTAGCGCTTTTAAATGCGATCGCTCAAGATAAACCGGAAGCAGTTCTAGACTGTACTCACTACATTTTAGATCGCGGTCGAGAACCCCTAACTATTCTGCAAAATCTCGCTGCTTTTTACCGCGATTTACTGATTGCCAAAACAGCACCCAACCGCCACGATTTGGTTGCTTGTACTCAGCAAACTTGGACAGCACTGGTTGAGTTTGCCCAATACTTCGATATGAAGGTGATATTGGAGGGACAGAAACACCTGCGAGAAGCTGAAGTGCAAATTAAAAACACCACCCAGCCGCGTTTGTGGTTGGAGGTAACATTACTAGGATTGTTACCCAGTGCGACGGCGAATATTCAGCCACAAGCCCCAAGTGTCGCGCCACGAGTTAATAATACATTTGCTGTATCTCCAAGCTATCCTCCAGTAGTTGCCCAAAATCACCCAGTCTCTTCTTTACCTGTAGCTGAACCGCAAACAAATCATAATTCTCTAAACCATCATCAAGCGGCTGCCCAAAATCAGCCCGTCACTTCATCTCCCCCAGTTGAACAGCAAACAAATCACAATTCTGCTGCTAACTCAGTTTCACCACCAACTCCAGAACCTGTTGCTGTTCCTGTGCCATCGGTGAATATTGAACCAGTAACTTCAGAAGTTGTTGGCGAAGCAGAATATGACTTAACTCAGATTTGGCAACAAGTACTTGCCAACCTTCAGCCAAAATCAAGCCAAGAAATGCTGCGTCAAATGAGCCAACTCATCGAGTTCGACGGTGTTGTGGCTCGAATTGCTATTAAACAGGCATGGTATGACAAGGGAAACAAGGGAAAATCTTATCTACCGATGATTACGGCAGCTTTCCAGCAGACTTTCCAGCGTGAAATCCAGATCAATATAGAAAAAGGAACTTCTTCAAACTCTATCTCAGCCAAAAAAAATCCTCTCCCAAAAGACTCTACTCGCGTTCAGCAAGCACCCACACCTAGCTACAACCAGCAAATTCCGTCTCCAGCGCCAGCACCACAGCCAACTAATCCACCACCAGCACCAGAAAAAAGCGAGTTGGCAGCAAGAAATGGAAATGGCGTAAATGGAAATGGGGCAAATAGAAACGGGGTAAATGGAAACGGGATGCAAACTTTACCTCCACCTCCAAAACAAACACCCGCACCTGATTGGGAACCTGACGAAGTAGCGATCGCAGCTCAACGTGTAGCAGAATTTTTCAACGGACAAATCATCCGTTTTGCAGATGATTTTCCAGAATTCTCAGATTCCACAACTACACCAGAATGGGTAGAAGAAGCAGACGTGGATGATGAATAAAGAACTTTCAATTAAAAAAATATCCCATTGTAGGGGCGCAAGGCCTTGCGATCCTATGAATATACAAATAATTCTGGATAATTATTTTTGTCAGTCCCTAAAAAAAATGCAAAATTATTTTTGGTAATTTTGCATTTTTAATTTTTAATTTTTAATTTCCCAAAGGGGCTATTCCCCATGCCCAGTATGCAAGGTTTTCACCCATTTCAGGCGCTTTGGTCTTACCGACATCCGAGCAGTAGTGCTGCTCATGACGACTAACCAGTGCAACATATATAAACTGCCACGCAGGGTTTGCACCAGCATCGTAAGATGTGTAGAAAGTGGGAATTTTTGATCTTGACGTACCCGCTTCAGACCTGTAAACATCCCTACCATCGACATAGAAATGGACAAGCCTGTGATCGGACTTAACATTGGTGGACGATGACGAGCGATCGCCATTAATAAATCTGGTACTGCTGCTGTCGGTAAGATATACATAATCAGCATAAAAATCAGCAAATCCCAGCTTTTACGCCATCCCATCCGGTTTTTGAGAATTAAATCCCAATAATCTAAATAGCGCTGATAACCGCCTTCTGCCCAACGGTTGCGCTGATGCCAGAGTGAAACTGCATTTGTCACTCCTTCTTCTTGCACCGCAGGATGGAAAACACACTCAATATCCCATTTATCCAAATGTAAGCGGATTGTCAAATCCAAATCATCGGTAATAGTTTCTTCATTCCAGCCACCGCAGCTTTCCAAGGCGGAACGCCGGACAAATTGACCATTGCCCCGCAGTTCGCCAATGCCACCAAGGGCAGTCCGCTGTTGCTGAAACCAGGTATCAAGTGCCATTTCAGCCATTTGACCCTTAGTCCAAAAGTTTGCTTTAGCGTTGGCGATCGCTTTTCGCACCTGCACCGCCCCCACGTTTTCTCTTTGAAATAAAGGTATTACCTGTTGCAGTAAATCTGGTGTTACTTGGGCATCAGCATCAAATACTGCTATAATGTCGCCCTTTGTCAGCGGCAATACCTGATTCAACGCCCCCGATTTGCCACCAGTAGCTTCTGCTGAACGCCTTAGTACTTTCAGCTGGTCGTGTTTCTGTGCGAGTTCCGCTAATAAATGTGGCGTGCTATCACTGCTGCGATCGTCAATTATCCAAATTTCGTACTCCCCACCTGGATATTCCAGATTACAAAGATTTTTGACTAATTTAGCAATTACTGCTTCCTCATTTTTCGCAGCCACTAGCACAGAAACAGAAGGTAAATCTCCCTGTATTTCTTTTGGATAGCGACGGGATTTAGTAAACACCACCACCAAAGCATGAAATCCTAGAATGGTGGTCAGTCCTAGAATAAAAATGGAAGCCCAAGAAACTAAATGTAGAGCGATCGTGCCACTCCAGACGATAGTCAAGACTAGAGCTGCTTTGCCTCTACGACCTTGAAACCGGGATGTTAGAGACATAGAATCTGTCTCTAACACTGACTCCTCATCTACTGATAGGTCAGATAACAAGGAGTTGAGCGGATCGAGCTCTTGATAAGAATCTTCTTCGGGCCAGGAATTCGCTGGCATAGGTTAGGTTGCTTGATTCAAAAACCACTATTTGTCTACAGTTAGTAATTTTACGGACAAATATCCCTAAGCTACTTTTCCCGATATTAATCGGAATGGGCAAACTGCAATACCCGCTATCCCTAAGCCAAAAGCCGCTGGGACTACCTTTGTTGTCACCGCCACTGTGCGTAATTACCTCATATTAACCGCGTTTACTACTCTTAGACAGAAGCTTGATTCCTTTGATAGCCACTTCGGCAGGAAGCTTGTAGAGTCGGACTTTTCCTAATGAAAACTCCGGTTTGGGTAAAGTAATAGCAAGGTAGCAGCAGCTTTTTGTTGGGAAAAACTGCAATAACGGCATCCACCACTGTACAGTAGGGATTTTTAGTGTTACCGTTCCCAGATTCGATAACAGTTAATGCAGCATCATTGTAACCGAAATTTTAATATTTCTTAGTAGTAACTTCATTTATTGGGTATGGGGCATGGGGCATGGGGCATGGGGACTGGGGACTGGGGGACTGGAGAGCAGAGGAGTGGAGTTCAAAAACTCGTCAGCAAGTATCAAAGACTTATCCCTTATGCCCAATCCCCAATGCCCAATGCCCCATTCCCTATGCCCAATACCTAATCCCCAATGCCCAATCCCCAATGCCCATTCCTACTATGTGCTTTAGACACATCTTTGGGGAATACTACTAACATCCACTAATATCCCCAGTTGCTAACTAACTTGAGGAATATTTAACTATGTCTATTGAGCAACTCCAGCCTGCAACTCAACAACAAGCCAGTGTTTACTTACCTTATGTTCAGGGTGCTAGGCGCAATTTCTTACCTTATGCCATCAGTCTTTATCAAAAAGGGGTCTTGGAGGGACATCGGAAGATTGAAGCCAGCGAACATGTTCCCTTTGTCGCCTCCTGGAATGTTGCTACTTTACCCTCAGACTTAACCCGTTGCCGAATTCAGTTTGATGGCAATGCTGACCTGAGTTATGAACTGATGATGGCTAGTTTCGAGTTTATTAATTTTTTAATTGAACTTATGGATAACTATAAACGTTATCGTATAACTGATTTTTCACAACCATTTTATCGCAAACTACTGCGTATAGATGAATGATTCAACTCAGCCGGATTTGCAAAAGTCCGGCTTATTTTAAATTGATAGATAAATAAGTTCGTAGTAAGGACTTTAGTCCTTATTGTCTGAGATTATTTGCTCACAAGGCGCTGACGTTTACAATTCAGCTTCAGCCTTGTGAGCTTTTTTACAACAGGCTTTCAGTTTTAAAACGTCTTCCTAAGTCCGCTGTCTTTTCTTCTTTTCAGAACGATACCAAAACTAGCTACCATCAGAGTTCCGATAAGGGTAGCGGGTTCTGGAATAGAAGTTTCATTTATAGGTACTATGATTCTTAAATTTGCCAAACTAGCATTAGTTATGGTCAAGGATGTTACGCCTGGGAAACCTGGAATATCAGACTGGAAATCAAAGACCGTGGGAGTTAAATTACCATTGGGATTACTATATCGCTCCCCATATCCACTCACTTCAAAAGTACCTTGATATTTCTTTCCGGTGTTTGGGTCGGTGACAGTACCAGTGTAGAAAGCTTTTGTCAGATTAAATTCATCTTGAACTACTCCTTGAAATGTGGTTCCTGACAATTGTCCCTGGTAAAGAAAGGTAGTTAATTGACCACCAGAAAGCACCGGCGATGTCAAAACACCATCAAACGAGACAATTGGAATACCTTTAAAGTCAACAAAGTGATGCAGACTTCCATCGGAGCGTGTTTCTACCTGTAAATAGTCTGATTGGTATACAGGAACATAATTAGGATTATTATTAGTACCTAAGTTCCGGTAATAAGTTCCAGTATCATCCGTATCAATACGAGTAATACTATTATTGAAATTGGGATTATTTCTGGGCAGTTCGATAGTTCCTGATAATGTACCAGTGCTTTCAATTGTGATGAATTGAGCAGCAATTGCACTTGCTCCACTCATAGCGATCGCTACTGCCGCAAGACAACTACTGCTAACAGCCGCAAAACCTAGTTTAATCCCTGATGAACTCACTTTCATTAACAAACTGTTCCTTTATTTGTCGATAGTAAACACACCTAATATGCTGAGATTAATTGCAAGTTTATCTCATGCATGATTTATTATTCCCAAGCGAGTAATAGAAGTTTCATCGACAAAAAAAGTCTTATCAGTTGCTATTTTTAGCAAAACAGAATAAAGGCGTCAGAAGTCAGAATTCAGAATAAATTTTGTGCGACTGCTGGATGAATTAAGGGGTTTAACACCTCCACTCAATCTGCATATTTAGTGGTAAAAAAAACAGTGGCGGGTCTGAATTCCCCACTGATTCATTCTGACTTCGGAATTCAGAATAGCTGAATTATTCTTCATATCGCAAAAAATCAGTGATATTAGAGTGTTTTGACGAGCAAAATTTTGCCACTCAATTTGCAGGTAGCTTTCAAAGTAGCAGTGATTAACTAATTAAGTTAGTTAATCTAAACTAGAGAGGACTGATAACTGTTGATTTTCTTGTTTCAATTGTTCAACATGAGTATTATTGAAATGCTCACTTTTTTTGAAATATTGTTGGAAATATAACCGATATAATTCACACGCAGGAGTACTGCGTAGGCGTAGCCCGTCGTAGACATCGCCTTCTAAATTAATTAGCCCTATACTTTGTAATTTATATGCCAAGCTTGGCTCTAATTTCAGATAATTTGTAGTATTAATCACTTCATAAAAAGCATCTCCCAATTCTGGCTGATCTCGAAGTGCTAATACATATTGCCTTAGACACTGGTTATAAATTCCGGCTTCTGTGGGTGCTTGTTGCAATAACTGCCCTAAATCTCCTTTTAATCCACCTTTACCCACAAGGTGATACAATGCCAATCGCACCAAATAAGGATTTCCTCCCACCATTGCCATCAAACTATCGGCATCTTTACCATCTGTCCAATCGAAGCCGTGACGTTGTGCTAAATCCTGCACTTGCTCTTTCGTAAAGGGAGGTAAATTAATTGTCAAACCAATATTAAATAATGGCGATTGAGTGAGTTTTATGGGAACAAGAATTTCTGTTGAATAAACCAGAACCAGACGTAATTTTTGCCAAATTTCTACCCTTTTGGCTTGTTCATGCCACGATCGCACCAATGGTAGCAACTCTTGAGCAATTTCCTGATACTCAAACACCCAGTCCACCTCATTTAATACTAAAACCAGGGGACTTGAGAGCGCAGGCAGTAAATATTTTTGGAAATAGATAGAGCAGCCGACTTTGCTACCCATATCTTCATCCCAATAATCATTGAGTTTTGGTTCTAGCTGTAACTCCCAACTAACATTCGCACAGAACCAGCGCAAAAATTTATCCAAACTGGCAAATACTGCTTTGTCTGCTTGCTGAAAGTCCAAAGTTACGGTGTGAAAGCCTTGCTTGTTAGCGCGTGCAAGCAACCGCAAAACCAGAGAGCTTTTTCCCATCTTTTTGGGTGCTTTGATGCAAATTACACTCCCAGGTTCAGCCATTTCTGCGTAAGCGAGTTCTTCAATTGGCGGTCGAGGGATGTAAAATCTGGAATTAAGAGATACTGGGCCACTAGGAAATTCTAAGGATATCGCTGTGGCGGCTCGATTGAATTCCTTAATTAACTGCTGATGCGCTTCGCTAAAATGGTGATTTTCTAGAGTCTGGCGAAAGTTGGATTTATGTATTGGTTCTTTGTAAAAATTACTCAGTACTTGCCATAAATGAGCAGCGATTTTCTTGACACGTTCCTCGCCGTAGTGCGCTTCACTAGCTATATTGGTGTAGGTTTCTCCTTCCCACGAAGAACGCAATATCAACTCTTGGAGCGTCGTTAAACCGGTTGCTTGACTGGCTTTTAGTAGCAATACTAGTTCATCTATAGTCATTACTCATTGACTCTAATTCAGTATGATCTTTTCTCACACCATTAAGCTTTAGAAGTCAATGTCGGCTGCCTTGTATGCATAGCAGCTAGACTTGACTCAAAAAGCTACAAAAAAGCCTTGACAATTTTTTGCATCCTGAAATTATTTAGCGTGATTCAATCATAGAAATTTTTTTACAAATTTTTCGGGCTTTTTAGGTAATTATATGTGACTTGAACTACTTTTTTTAGACATATCTTAGAATGTAGATGCACAACAATGTAGCGATTTTTTCTAAGAGATTGCTATTGCGATCGCAACAGAGGTTACATTCTTCTAAATTCCATCCCAATTTATGATATGGGCTGATATATTCCTGACCTAAGTTACAGCCTAATAAACCAACTAGGCGATTTGTCCATAACTGAATCGTCAGGGTGCTAAAACAGCGTAGAGAGAAAGCTACAGAATATCTTCCTCATCGTACCAGCAGCTATGCATATCCAAGAACCCGCTACTCATGAATCAGAAGCTCCATTTTCAGTACAAGATTCTCAGAGTTTCCCAGAAGCCAAAGACTTATCTCTAGAAAATTTAGATACTTGCCAATGCTCACAAGCCGCCTTACAAATGGCATTAATCGCTAGTGGCTTGGGGTTGTGGGATTGGAATCTGGTAACTGACAAAACCTATTATGATTCCCAATGGAAAAGCATCCTGGGATATAAAGTAGAGGAAATCGACAACGATTATAAATCCTTTGAACAACTGGTACATCCACAGGATTTACCAAGAATTCGTCAGGTATTGCACGATTATCTCCAAGGATGCATACCTGTGTTTGAAGTCGAATTGCGAATGTTGACTAAATCCGGGGAGTGGAAGTGGATTTTGACTTGTGGCAAAGTATTCCAACGGGATAAATTCGGTAAACCAGTGCGGATGGTGGGAACGCACAAGGATATTAATCAGGATAAGGCGATGTCTACGACGGGCTGCGCCTACGCTACTCAACAATACCAACTATTTGAACAACTCCAAAGAGAAATTGCTCAACACCAGTCTACCGAAGACCAAGTTAAGGAAAAATCACAACAGCTAGAAACTACCCTCGAAGAACTCAAATATACTCAAAAGCAGTTATTGCAGAACCAGAAAATGGCTAATCTCGGTCAACTGGTGGCGGATATGGCTAACGAAATTAACAACCCCGTTAACTTTATTTCCAGCAATATCCATACTGCTAGTAAATACGCTGAAGATTTAATCAGAATTATTGAACTTTACCAATATTACTATCCCACGCCTACCCCAGTTCTTGCCTTACATTTGCAACACCTTGACCTTGGTTTCGTGAAGACAGAATTTTTTAAATTACTGTGGTCAATGCGAGCCTGTTCTGAGCGTGTGAAAGATATTGTTTTCGCTTTGCGGAATTTTTCTATCTCTGACGAAGGTCAAATGAAAAAGGTTGACATACATCAAGGATTTGATAGCGTTCTCAGGATTTTGCAACATCGTCTCAAAGAAAAACCTGATAGAGCAGAGATTAAAGTAATTAAAACCTTTGGGAAATTACCCTTAATTGAGTGTTACCCTGGTGAACTCAATCAGGTATTCATCAACATTTTAACTAATGCCATTGATGCTTTAGAAGAAAGGATGAAACACGATCATTCTTTTACTCCAAAAATTTTGATTCATACAGAAGTTGTTAGCAGTCATTTATCATTGGTCAATAATCATGAACCTTGGCTAAATGACAAACTACTAGGGAAAAAGCACAAAGTTATCATTCGCATTTTTGACAATGGCAAAGGTATGCTTCCCCATATCCAAAGACATATATTTGAACCGTTTTTTACAACCAAGCCAGTAAGCAAAAGTCAAGGACTAGGGTTATCAATTAGTCGGCAAATTATCGTTGAAAAACATCAAGGTAAACTTAAGTGTAATTCTCAATTAGGTCAAGGGACAGAGTTGGTGATTGAGATGAATACAACAGCAAGACACTATGCCGCAATTAGAAAACACGCCAACTTTTAGGTAATGAACGAATGGCACTAAGTTAAGATACAGCCCTTACTCCAACTAGTTCCCAGTCTCCAGGCTGGGAACGAGGATAGAAACACGCCAACTTTTAGGTATTTAACTTTGGGGAGGAGGTGTTAATTTTTGCAAGTCGATGCATTAACAAGGCGGCCGCCGCATTCACAATGCAAGTCGATGTATTAACCTGACTTTTCCCGTTAAGTCTTGAAAAGCTTGCTCACAAAGGATTTAGGAA